>JAKJEP010000157.1 GCA_022705365.1 Planctomycetota bacterium
CTCTGAGGCGGATTGGGGTTCGGACTGAAACGGATGCCCCAGCAGGCGTCTTTCCACTGCTGGACGGGGTCACCGGATTTGAGTCCTTCCCGGGCGAGGTCCTCGGCCTTGAGCCAGGCCTTAACCGCCCAACTGTTGCTGTCCGATAGCTGGGAAGGAGCCGATCGGGCCGGCAGGGTAACGAATAAACACATTGCCAAAATTACTATGAAACGTTTGGTTTGCCTGTTTGAATCCATCGTCTTTCCTCTTTTTTCCGACATCTTCCTATATGTAATGCCTGGCCATACCGCCAGGTCTTGCCATTACATAATAGTATCAAATCTTTTTCGGACTGCAATTGTAACTTATCGGCGGCGCATTCTCAGCGGGGCGGTATGCGATAAAGCCGGTAGTGGGAATCGATTGCCTGCCATGCTGCGGAGGAAAGCGGAATCAGGCCCGCCTTTTCCAGTTTATCGACATTCTGACGTGTCAGGCTGGGGGCGAACTGATAGGATTTTTGCAGCCGCTCCACCTCGTACCAGTTGATATATAGATGGGTGAAATTTTCCTCCTGCAGCCAGTCGATAACCCCGGCGGGGGATTTTCCCGCCAGATGTTCCGCGAAATAGCAACGGTCAAAAACCGTATTATAGGCATACTCGCAGCGGACATAAAACGGCCGGGCATCGCCGACCATCAGCAGGCGGGTACCCGATTCGATGGTTTTGTCGGAATCGGCAAACGGATACTGGGATTCGATGAGTTGGTCCCAGCCGGCCAGGGGATGAAAGCCATAGGGGCTGTTAAACGAGGTGTTTTGATTATAGCGGCCGGCGGCCATCAGGGTATGGGCGGCTGCGGTAACGATGGCGAACAGAATTACCAGATAACGCAGCGGCGGGGGGACAACGGCTATGAAGCGGCCGGCGGTCAGCAGTGCCAGCGGGATAAGTATTGGCAGCAGGAAACGCGGCTGGAGATGCGTCAGAAACAGCCATACCGTCAGTTGGATTGCCAGAGCGGCGATACCCAGATAATCGATGTGTGTAAACGGTTTCTTGATGCCGGTCAGGATAACCGCCAGGGCCAGCAGAACGGCAAGGCCATAGCGGCTGGGGCTGGCAAGTTCTACGGCCAGCGATTTCAGCCTTTGCGGCAGGGCGGACTGGTCGGGTGATACCTGGTCGGGTGATGTTTGGTCGGGTTTGACGCGGTGGGCGGCCTGCCAGCGCTGCACCTGTTCGTCGCTCCAGTGGTCCTGGCCGAGCTGGCGGGCGGCGATGGGAAAAACCGGATTACCCCGGTACGCGATGTTGCGCAGCAGCCACGGGGAGAGGGTGACCAAAACCGCTACCAGAAAAAGAAACAGGCGGCGGAACCGGCAGGTGTGCAGAACCAGAATGAAAAGGGCTACCACCGGCAGAATTTGAATGACGGCTGTGAACTTGCAGCCGCAGGCCCCGCCGGTGAAAATCCCCGCCAGCAGATGTTCCTGTTTCAGGGGGAACCGGACCGGCAGGGCCTTTGCGGCCGCCATGGCCAATAGAAACAGCAGGAGCATATAGGGTTCGACATAGGCGTTGGCGGCCACGTAAAAAAACTGCAATCCGGCGGCGGCGACAGCGGCGAGGGCGGCGCCGGCAGGGTGTATATCCCGGAGAAAAATATACAGGGCCGCTATGAACAGAACTGCCAGGGTCAGATTCAACAATTGGGCCAGATACATGCCATCGATGGCATTGCCTTTTAAAAGTAAGGCGACCAGATACAACATCTCCGTATTGGCGGGGAAATTGCTGTAGGCATTATGGTCGAGGGGTATGATGGCGTGTTGGGCGACATATTCCCGGGGAAGCTGGAGATGGTACTCCAGCACATCATAGCCCCGGCCGTCGTGGTCCCAGAGAATGCCCGCCGGCACCAGCGCGGCTAGCAGCGCCAAAGCGGCCATCGGAATCAGTAAGTAGAGGAGGGGATGAATTCCGGATTGTTCCGTATCGGAAGGGGGGGGCGTTTTTGTTTTCGACCGATGTATTCGCACCAGATGAATCATACCGGGGATGGAAATCAGTATCAGCAGCACCACAAAGATTATCCGGTAGAGTAAATGAGCCAGTCCCAGCAGCAGAGTTATCAGCGACAGAGATAGCAGGCCCAACCCCAGCGAGAGAAGGAAAATTTGTGCCCGTTTTCCCTTACCAAAACCAACCGATGCCGAGCCGTTTTCCTGTTTGTCGATAAAAAACCGCAGTAGCCAAAAACCGAAAAGAACCGCCGGAATGAAAATCGCCAGCAGGAAGGGAATGTTAGTAATCAGCAGATAGAGTACGCTGATCAGTTGAAGCAGATAAGGATTGGTCTGGCCGTCCATCGGCAGCCGGGCAGCCGCCGGCCAGATGGATAAGCCAATCAGTATCGGCCGGAAGAAAAGCCAGAATACCAGACACACCGCCGCATATACCAAAAGCAGGAGAGATTTCACTTTTCCTTTTGCCATAGACAAACCGATTATTTACGACGCCAGCGTCAAAAACTCATGGATCCAATGTTATTGGGGAGCCAGAGCCGTTTTAGAATGTCAATATCGCCTTTTGGGCGGTTCCGTCAATGAGAGAGCCAATCCGCCAGCAATTGCAGATCAGCCAGGTCGGCCTCCGGGGTTTCGATTACCCAGTGCCGGATGCCGGACTGATAGAGAATCCGGGCCAGACGCTCCAGCTTCATCTGATTGGGAATGGTCAGACTTTGATGCCCGTCGCGGTAGTCGGCCAGGGGCATTTCCGCCGTTACCGGATTGGCATGAAAGTGAACGCAGGCCACCCGTCCCGTCCGGGCGATGGTCTCTGCCTGTTCCCAGAAGTTCTTATGGAACAATAGAGACGAGACCCACAGGTGGCTCACATCCAGGCAGTAGTCATGATCGATCCGGCAGATATGCTCGGCCAGCAGCAGGCCGGCGCCGTAGAGCGGGTAATCGTTCTCGATGCACCACCGCACTTCGGGGAAATCCTGCTGGGCCTGATGCAGCCGCTGCTGGACCCGCGCCAGCCGCTGGGCATATTCCTCGCTGCCGAAAAAATCGCTGCACAAATCCAGACCCGGCACGGACAACTCCGGCCGGTAGGCCTCCGCCATGCATTCGTCGAAGCTGCGGTCCCGGTTGAAGCAAAGGATGGTGCGATCCGTCATTAAAAATCCGTGAAAGACCGCCAGCGAACCCTGTAATTTTTTGATGATTTCCGCCGACTTTGCCAGCGACTGCCAGGCATACGAACGGTCCTCGCCGGCCAGATTGATAAAATACTCGCTGCATACCGGGGCATGAAAACTCAAGGCCGCACCGCTGGCGGCGATTTTCTCGATGAACCGCTCCGTGGAGGTATTGTGAATCTGAATGCCGAAGTCCCAGCCCTGCGTCTGGCAAAACCACTGGGCCAGCTCGACCTTTTGCGGGATATCCTGCCGCAGCAGGGCGCTGGAGGAGTACTCAACTCGCATCTTGTTCATAGGTTGTATAGTTCCAGGTCTAGTCGTTACTATTTCTATCTTATTTTCGCCCTGTATCTTACAATTCATCGGGCAGATTGCAAGATTGATTTCCGGCAGGGAACCAATATAATAGAGTAATGGCTATAAAATGCTTTGCAACGAGACAGAAACCGGTGCTGGCGGGCTTGCTGATTCTGCTGCTGGCGGCAGCGGGGCGGGCGGAATCGTTTTCCTTTGCTATCCTGGCGGATCCGCATGTTCCCGGCGGCGATGAGAATCGCCAGTGCCTCCAGCGGGCGGTGGAGTGGATTATCGCCAACCGCGAGGATAAAAAAATTGAGCTGGTCTTTGTCTTGGGCGATATTGCCTGGGGCGGCTCGGACACCCAGCGGCCGATGGCGGATGCCAAGGCGATACTGGACCCTCTCAACGCGGCGGGTATCCCCTATGTACCCGTACCCGGCGATAATGAGGTCCAGTCGAATAGTATTCGGGATTTTGCCGAGACCTTTCAGCCGCAGTTTGAGCGGCTGGCCGGGCTGGTGGAAAACTTTAGCAAAGCCGCCGGCCCCGAAGGGCTTGATCTGCAGAACTTCTCTTTCGATTACAAAGGCTGCCATTTCATTTGCGCGGACTTTTTGTCGCGGCAAAAGGGCCATGAAGGCAATGTTCTCCATGCGATGGAGGGAGGGACCTGGCCGTGGTTTCAGCAGGACATTGAAAATTGCCCCAAACCGAAAAAGGAAAACATCATTATACTGACCCATATCGGTCTCTATACCACCGGCGTGCCGATTCTGGACCGGTTTTTATTTACCTGGAACGATATGAAAAAAATCAAGGATTTCCTGCTTCCCTATCGCGATAACGTCGCCGACAACTACGCCGGCCACGTTCATCAAAACTGGCAGTCCGTCATCCGCGGCGGGCCGCTGCTGGCACCCATCTATACCTCCTGGATGACCGACGAAACCTGGTTCTCACCGCCCGGTTACGATAAAGAAATCACCGTCCGCTGGATCGAAGTACAACCCGAACCCGACCAACCTGAACCCGATACGGATGTAATCACCTACCGCCAGCATCTGGAAAATGCTCATCCATAAGGCAACTGGTTTACCGATCCCGGTCTCCTTGCTGGCCATGGCGGCCAGATGGACCTTGCAGCATTTTAAAAAACCCAAAGCAATACCGCCGGAAGAAACGTGGGAAGAGGAAGCATGAAATATGGATATCGCGGTCAGGTTGGGTAGAGCTTGCACCACCGTTTGTAATGCTGCAGAACAACTGGTAGTAAAAGTTCCTGGCAAATAAAGGGTTACGAAGTATAGGGATTTTCCGCTTTTGTTGGTATTCGCAAACGGCTATAATACGGGCCAGATTTTGCGTCATAAGGTGGCCGGCAATAGGAACTAATGAAATTTATCAAATTTCCCTTTCCCTATCATCAGACCATAGGTACAATACGAATCAGTTTGGCAGTAAGAGGTGACAAACAAATTAGTAAGCTTGGATGCACTGGGTTTGTGAAATTCCGGTGGTCCGATGGGAGCTTCTGTAGAAAAGAAAATCTCAAAGGAATGATTTAAAAATGAGAATACCTGCAGTTTGCGATCAATGTGGTTTTATGTTTGCTTCGGCAGTTCAAGCCGGAAATCATACTACTTTTATAAACTGTGGGGCAGGGCCATGCCCACGTTGCGGCGGATATGGTCATATTCCGAATGGGATATATAATGCAATTGGTAATATCATTGAAATAATATCGGTTTCACAGTCAACTATTGATGAACTAATAAAGATCAAGGACACCCTTGAAAATCTGCAACATGATGCAAAACCAGATAGTTTATTTAGACAAAAACTGGAGCAAAGCCTGCACAACCTTCAAGGCTTGAAAAAATATATACCAAAAAATTCGTCCGAACTGTCCGCATTTCTCATGATAATTTTGACCATTATCAACATATTGATCAATTGTCATAAAGAAGGCAAAAAGGAAGAAATAAATCCGACAACAGTAATAAATCAGCTTAATCTTATAAATAATAATCAAAAGACGACAAAGAAAGTCAAAGCCGATGAGATTCTGGGCACGCCCAAGGTCGGCCGCAATGACCCTTGCCCTTGTGGAAGTGGAAAAAAATATAAAAAATGTTGTGGAAAATAGAAAGATAGGCAAAAGATTTGCGTATTTTTCTGAATAAGATCCACAAATGATTCAAAAGCAGCGAAAAGAAACAAATCATGATACATATGTCGAACACAAAAATATGGAAAAATGAGCAGATATAATGGTGATAGAACACAAGATCATTTTACTTGTCGCAAAAAATATCGTGTTGTCGACAGGTTGCTGCCCCCACTAGGCTAGTATTATATTGTTTCATTCAATTTCGGTAAGGATAAAAAATGAATGAGGAAATTAAAGCCATTACAGAAGCCGCAAAAGCGACACAAGCAATTGCCAACACATCTGATAAAGCGATTATTGCAGTAAGCAAATTCGGAAGTTTTATAGCTCGCTTTATTTCGGGTCCCCTTGAGCAAGGAGTCGGGATTTTTGAAGACAGGTTAAAATATATGAGATGGGAGCGCCAACAAAGATTGATGATCCGTGCCGAAAAATTTATGCAAGAAATTGGTTTAGAGTTGCCAACCAGAGCAATTCCTTTAAAAATTGCCGTTCCGTTATTTCAGGGTGCATCATTGGAGGACAATGATGATTTGCAGGATATGTGGGCAAGATTACTTGTAAATGCTGCCGACGAAAAGGGTGGCATAGATATGAAACGGGTGTACATTGATATTTTAGAAAGACTTACTCCACTTGAAGCACAAATTCTCTCTGTGATCTACTCACTTCCGTATGAGCAAATTCAACATAAGGGAGTATTAACTGCAAAATTACCAGATAGCGCGTCGCCTTATATTGGAGAAGAAGGGCTGGGGGAACCTGATGAAGAAATAAAGCTGGCAATAGCAAGTTTATCAGTTATTGGTTGTTTGTATATACCAAAATCATGGGGAGGAGGTGAAGGATTTTCTGTAGTAAATCCTACGGTGTTAGGAAAAAGTTTTATCAGAGCATGTTCATTAAAAAGGTGAAGATTAGCCGGGTTTGGTCGGAATGCTGTTTGCTGACGCAATATTCCCATACCACCTTATTCCCCAGGACTCAATCTGATCCGTTGCGGTAGAGTAGATGATCTTGACGACATCTTCCAGGCGGGGTTCGTGGATGGTAACGTCGCGGGCGCGGCCGAGTTCCAGCAGGCGGGGCACCATGGCGGCCACCTCCGGCCGCGGCACCCGGAAGGTGCAGCTTGAGCGGTCCTGTTCCAGCAGCAGGGGGGCATAGGCGGCCGGCACCGCCACCGGCCTCTCGTAGCTGATCTCGATTTCCTTGTGGGTGGCGTAGCGGCTCTTGAGGGTCTGGAGCGGGCCGTCGTAAATGATATTGCCGACGTTGATGAAGATGATCCGCTCGCAGAGTTCCTCGATATCGTCCATGTCGTGCGTCGTCAGGATGATCGTCACCCGCTCCTGCTGGTTGATCCAGCGCAGGCCGTGCCTGCCCAAATCCTGTCCATCCTGATACTGTCTAAAAACATGCCAAATCATTTCTAACCACTGATTGCACTGATTTACATAAACCGATTCTCTTTAATCCGTGCTATCGGTGAAATCCGTGGTTCATTTTATATTCTCTTTTTTTCCGCCAAAGGCCATCCCTGTCGGCTATTTATTTATTAACACCACGATTTTTAGAACAAGGCCATTATACCGCCGCCCGGCCCGGCAAACAAGAGAATTCCGCCCAAATTTCTCCCCGTCTTGTCGGTCCACCCTTTACCGGCCGCTTGATTCCCTTAGCGATAGCCGTTTACCGATCACGGATAACCAAGATTCGATGATTTTAACCAGGCAGCCGGTTTGATGATTTTTGTTCAATCGTACAGATAGGTTGCTCCCACCTCAAAACCTTCTTCCGGTGTACCCCAGAAACTGCCGTTACGGAAAGTGCAGGGCATATATTTCTCATTGCTGTAGGTGTAGAATGCCAGGCTCCAGCGATCCTGGCCAAAATACCGGAGGCGGCACAGGTGAACGGGGG
>JAKJEP010000158.1 GCA_022705365.1 Planctomycetota bacterium
TCATCCCGTTGATTTTCGTCACCTTATCAATGTTGATTTCGGGAAAAACCGACTGTTCCGCAACACCCATGGAATAATTGCCGCTGCCATCGAATCCATTGGGATTCAGACCCCGGAAATCACGAAACCGGGGAACAGCCAGGCTGACCAGGCGATCCAAAAATTCATACATGCGCTTGCCGCGGAGAGTGGCTTTGAGACCGATTTCCATACCCTGCCGTAATTTGAAATTGGAAACACTCTTTTTAGCTTTGCACACCAGCGGTTTTTGCCCGGCAATTTGCGTCAGGTCTTTCACCGCCGCTTCCAGACGCTTCTTTTCCTGGATCGCTTTACCCAATCCCATGGAAATGACAATTTTTTCCAGTTTGGGGACCTGCATCGGATTCGAATATTTAAATTCGTTTACCAAGGTAGGTACAATTTTTTCTTTGTACAGGTTTTCCAACCGTGCCATATCGTTCGCCTTTATTTCTTGCTGTGCGTGACGGTATCAATAACACTGCCATCGATAGCCACACGTTTTTTTTCACCATTTTCACTTACCACAAAACGCACTCGCGTCGGGCGGCTGGTTTTCGCGTTAATGGGCTGTACATTGCTGATATCCATCGGCTGCTCAATCTGGACACGGCCGCCCTGGGGATTTTTCCGAGAGGGGCGAACATGTTTATACACCCGATTGACACCCTGCACGATAACTTTCCGTTTCACCAGGTCCACTTTAAGGACCTTGCCGCGTGTTCCGCGGTGATCGCCGGCAATCACTTCCACCATATCATCTTTTTTCACGTGCAGCGACATTTAAACCACCTCCGAAGCGAGGGATACAATTTTCATAAAATTCTTTTCCCGTAATTCGCGTGCCACAGCACCAAAAATACGAGTTCCCAAAGGATTTCCATCTTTATCAATGAGTACGGCGGCATTGCTGTCAAACCGAACATAGCTGCCGTCGGGCCTGCGAGTGGGATATTTGGTACGGATAATCACGCACCGGTGCGTTTTTTTGTCATCCAACGTCATGGAGGGCAGCGATTTTTTAATCGCTACGATGATAACATCGCCCACGCCGGCCACACGCCGGGTAAATTTACCGCTGGCCGTGCTTCCGCCAAGCACCCGCACGCATAAAGCGGTCTTGGCGCCGGTATTATCTGCTATATCAATAACTGTTTCCTGCTGAATCATAAAACTTCCTTCTTGCCTAACCTGTCCAACGATCTCCTACTCAAGAAGTTACTATCATGCCTTTCCCGGATCGGAGTTTTTTTCAACCACTTCCAGCAAACGCCAGAATTTTGTTTTGCTAAAAGGACGGCATTTGCAAATCGTTACGACATCACCTACCGATGCCTGATTTTTTTCATCATGGACATGGGCCATGGTTTTTCGCTTGAGAATTTTTCCATATTTTTTATGTTTATACAAATAGCCCATAACCACCCGTATGGTTTTATCTCCGGATTTGGAGTCAACGACTCCTTTGTAAGTCGTCAGTGGTTTTCGCGGCGTATCGATCATAATTATATCATCCTCAATCATTATCCAGGCTTACTTTACCTTACTTGCCCTTTTGGGCCAATTCCCGTTCCCGCAAGACGGTTTTAATTCTTGCGATATCTCGTTTGGTCTTGGTTAGCTGAGTTGGATCTTCCAATTTCTCCGTAACCGCCTGGGAACGGATTTCGAATAACTTTTTTTCCAGATTTTCCAGCTCCCCATCCAGCTCATCCGGGTTCATTTCACGTATATCTTTTGCTTTCATATTCTTATACATCCCATCGGATTGTAAAACGGTTTCTACCCGGCATGCCTTCGAGTAACGAAACGGCACTTGACGGGCATTTTGTGACAGACACGCAGCAGGGCTTCCCGGGCAACGTCTTCCGAAACACCTCCCACCTCATAGAGGATTGTACCGGGTTTGACTCTGGCGGCCCAGTAATCGGGTTCCCCTTTTCCTTTTCCCATACGGGTTTCCAGAGGTTTGGAACTCATGGAACGATGCGGAAAAATACGGATGAAAACTTTCCCCTGACGATGCAGATAATGGGTCGCTGCAACACGGCCTGCCTCGATCTGCCGGCCGGTTACCATACCAGTTCCCATAGACTGCAGTCCAAACTCACCGTAGGAAACATAATTCCCTTTGGTGGCAACACCCTTGATTTTGCCGCGCTGCCACTTTCGGTACTTTACTCTTTTGGGCATTAATGCCATCGTACTAATTCCTTGTAGTTAGCAATTATTCAATGATTACTGTCTATACGAAGCGCGTTTGGCACTCTCGTCAGCAGCCAATTCATCGTTAAACATACCCTGGTATATCCATACCTTGATGCCAATGATCCCATACGTGGTCTTGCAGATTGACAATCCGTAATCCACATTCGCCTGCAAGGTATGCAATGGGATGCTACCCATAATCTGGGCTTCCGAACGGGCGATTTCAGCTCCGCCCAAACGACCGGAGCATATAATCTTGACGCCTTTGGCCCCGGCTGCCAGGGCGGCTTCGCATTGCTGCTTCATCAGTCGCCGAAAGGCGGCCCGCCGTTTTAACTGTTCCGCAATCGCCTCGCCCACCAGTTGGGCATTTAACTCGGGCTGTTTAATTTCCACAATATTTAAACTGACTTTCCGCTGAATCAGATCTTCCAATGCTTCGCGCAATTTATCTACTTCCGCTCCCTTGGGACCGATTACCAAACCAGGCCTGGCGGTATGGAGAAAAACCCGCACATCATCCCGCGTGCGCTCAATTTCAATTTTTGCGACAGCCGCATACGGAGGCTGCTTGTTGAGCCTGGTATCCAGGAAATTGCGAATTTTCTGATCCTCGATCAAAAAACTGCCATAGGCAGCCTTGGGAGCATACCAGCGGCTTTTCCAGCCTAACGTAATTCCGGTCCGAAAACCGATCGGTGAAACCTTCTGACCCATTCTATATCCTCAACAAAACCCTATCCGGGTAAACGTATCGTTTCATCACTCCATATCTACACTAACGATTATGTGGCTGGCCAGACGAGTAAAAGAAACCGCCCGTCCCCGATCTTTGGGACGCCAGCGGCGGGTCCCGTGCCGTACACCACCTTCATCCACTCTGGCTTCGGAAACATACAACTCCTCGACATCCGCTTCCTGCTCATCGGCACTGGCAATAGCGCTTTGCAGAACTTTGGAGACCATTCCAGCCGCCCGTTTGTTGGCAAATTTAAGTACATCCAGCGCATCCTGCACATTTCGCCCGCGGATCAAATCAATCACCAAACGGGCTTTGCGGGGGGCAATGGGGGCATAGCGATGAGTCGCCGTCCAAACCACCAGATCATTCGCTTCCACACTCAAAGCACCAGCCAATTTTTCCACATCCGGACGCCCAGGTTTAGGCCGCATCAAGCCTCGTTCCCAGTTTTGTATGGCAGAGGAGGCTTTCGCCTGGTCTAAACCGGGTCGAACGATTTTCGCGGCCAAATTCTCGACCGTGACACCGGCGGATTTTCGATATCTCTTTAATTTGTAACTGCTTAGCATGAAATCAATTTCCTAAGATATTCTTAAGAACCATCCGTACCCAATTCGTACTGGTTACTTTTTACTACCACTATGACCTCGGAAAATACGGGTCGGAGAAAATTCACCGAGCCGGTGCCCGACCATATCTTCCGTTACATAGACTTTATTAAATATTTTCCCGTTATGCACCATAAACGTAAAACCAACAAACTCAGGTATAATCGTGCATTTCCGAGCCCAGGTTTTGATCGGGTCACGCTGCCCCATCTGCTGCTGCTTCTGCACTTTGCTGAGTAATTTATCAGCTACATAAGGTCCTTTTTTTAACGAACGTCCCATATACAAAACCTCAATTTATCAAAGGACTAACTGCAAACCTCTTCCATTCTTTCGACGACGAATAATCCGTTTATTGGAAGCCTTCCGGGGGTTTCTGGTCTTACCGCCTTTGGCCGACACACCCGTGGGAGAACAAGGATGTCTGCCGCCATTGGCTCTGCCTTCCCCACCGCCGAGCGGATGGGCCACCGGATTTTGGGCTTTGCCGCGAACATGGGATTTTCGCCCCATATGACGATTGCGCCCGGCTTTTCCCATCCGAACATGCTGATGATCGGCATTTCCAATCTGACCGATGGTCGCCCGACAAGCCAGGGGGACCATTCGCATTTCTCCGCTGGGAAGGATTAAATGAGCCCAGATTCCTTCTTTGGCTGCCAAGCGGGCACTGGACCCGGCGGAACGGACAATCTTGCCGCCCTGTCCGGGATTCATCTCAATATTGTGCACATCCATACCGGCAGGTATTGCAGAAAGCGGCATACAGTTACCTACTTTAGGTTCCACTCGGTCCCCGCTTTCCAGGGATTCGCCGACCCGTAAACCAGCCGGGGCCAGAATATATCTCTTTTCGCCGTCTTCATACTGCAACAGGGCAATATGGCAAGTCCGGTTAGGATCATATTCAATAGCTTCCACCCGGGCTGCCATAGAATCCTTATCCCGTTTGAAATCAATGACTCGATACAGCCGCCGGGCACCACCGCCCCGAAACCGCACGGTTACTTTGCCACTGTGATTGCGCCCGCCGGATTTTTTTATTCTTTTAACCAGAGTTTTTTCCGGCCTGGTACGGGTAACTTCAAAGTTATCGTTGACCGAAGAATTTCGCCGTCCGGGGCTGGTTGGTTTATAGATACGTATTCCCATGATACACTTCTCTCAATTAAAATAAGTCGATATGATAATCCGGGCGCAACACGACAAAGGCTTTCTTCCAATGGGCGGTTGTTCCCCGACTCATTCCACGACGTCTGGGTTTTCCTTTTCGATTCGAAGTTCTTACTTCGGAAACCTGAACATTATAAATTTTTTCCACAGCCTGTTTGATTTCGGTTTTATTGGCTTTGGGATGCACCTGAAAAGGATAGGCCCGCAAAGTTTGCGCCAAATGGGTACCCTGTTCGGTTACCAAAGGTTTAATGATTACCTGATATTTATCCACTGAACTCACCTTACCTTAATTTTCCGCCGGCTTTTCCGCTACGGAGTTATGCAAAAGTTTTTCCAGAGCCGCTTTGGTAAAGAGCAATTTTTTGCGGGTGCAAATGTCGCCGGCATTGAGCTGGACAACCGGCAGAGAATCAACCCGCGGGATATTGCGAACCGATTTATAAAGACTGGCGTTGTACTCTTCGATAGCGACCAGACAACTGCGATCAATTTTAAGATTTTGCAAAATCCTGGCAAAATTTTTGGTTTTGGGAGATTCAAACGCCAACTGGTTAACTACCACGACATCCTCGCTCTGAAGCTTAGCCAAGACGGCGGAATCACGGGCCAGCCGACGCTGCTTTTTCGGCATATCCTGCCGGAAATCCCGATTGGTTTTTGCAAAGGTAACTCCGCCTCCCCGCCGGGTTGGAGTACGAATCGGCCCCATACGAGCGTTACCGGTACCCTTTTGTTTATATAATTTTCGAGTGGAACCGGCGACCATGCCCCGGCTTTTGGTAGCAACCGTCCCCTGCCGCTTATTGGCATGATACATGACAAGCGCCTGCTTCAGCAGAGCAGGTTTCACCTTGCCGCCCAAAACCGCTTCGTCGATTTTCATTTGCTCGACTTCTTTTCCCTGAATGTCAAATACTGGTACAGTAATCATAATATAACGCCTTTGAAAGCGAATGATTCCTTAGTTTTTTACCTTTGCCCTGGAAACAACAACATACCCATTGCACGGTCCCGGAATGGAACCCTTCACCCATAAAATATTATTTTCCTTGTCAATCCCCATGAGACGCTGATTCCGGGTTGTGCAGTGAACAAAACCCATGTGCCCGGCCATTTTTTTGCCTTTTCGAATGGTCCTGGACGTACCCCGACCGCCGGAGTTGGCGCCAATACCGCCGGAGCTGCGGTGTTTTCGTTCGCAACCATGGCTGGCCGGCTGGCCTTTGAAGCCATGCCGCCTCATCACGCCCTGAAAACCTTTGCCCTTGGTCGTACCAACTATATCTACAAACTGAATACCATCAAAAACATCCACGGTCAGTTGCTCACCGGCCTGCTTTTCCGTAGCTTCTGTCAACCGGATCTCACGAATAAAACGTTTGGCAGTAGCAGAAGCCTTTTTGGCATGACCAATTTGCGGGGCTTTCTGGCGGGAACGCTTCAGATCGTCATAGCCCAGCTGTAAAGCCCAATACCCATCCGTTTCCTTCGTTTTCACCTGCATCACAGGACAAGGACCGGCCTGGATAACCGTAACAGGGACCATGACGCCATTTTCGTCATAGATCTGAGTCATGCCGATTTTTTTTCCTAATAACGCTGCGGTCATATTTAAAACTCGCTTTTATAAATATCGCAATTCTCTATAAATAAAAACGTGCTCGACAATCAGGAGCACATTTTTAAATCACACATTAAACACGAATTTTCACGAAAACACCGGCAGGGACTACCAAACGATTCAGAGCCTCCACCGTCCGCGGATTCGCTTCAAAAATATCGATAAGGCGTTTGTGCGTGCGGATTTCAAATTGCTCACGCGATTTTTTATCGATATGAGGGGATCGCAAAACCGTATATCTCTCAACTCGCGTTGGCAAGGGGACCGGTCCGCTTACCCTGGCATTGGTTCGACGGGCATGTTCCACGATTTCTTTGGCCGAGGAATCCAAGGCTTTATGATCGTAGGCTTCCATGCGTATTCTAATTCGTTCCGTTTCCACGTAGGGCAACTCCCAAACACTGGTGCCTTCTCAGGCATTTACATTATTTATTACAACTCAAAACAACATAAGGCAACACCGGCAACTTTTGCATAAGTTACCTCTCAGCCAGCCATTTATATAGATTCGTAAGCATACTGAATCTAAAAAAACAGTCAACAAAAAATATTAAAAAATTTTCTTTAAAGATAAATTAATTTTCAAACTTTTGAAAATTACAGTATTTTCAAAGTCCGATAAATCAACGAATCCTTAGGCAGAACCTTTAAAACAAGGCCCTTATGGTGTGTCGCCCACAGCGGGCTGATCTACCCTATCTGTGGGTAAATACTGATAAGACAACAACTTAAACTAACGCAGGAAATACCTTTTCCTGCTCGCCTAATGAGGAAGCTGAAATATAGCGAAAAAGTTTTTCTTTGTCAATAGGCAGAAGATAAAACTTTTTGAGAAATTTGTTCGGGAATCAGGGCATATTCATAGGGTTCCATGGTATAGCTGGCCCGACCCTGACTTAAACTGCGAATTTCCGTGGCGTAACCAAACATTTCTGCCAGGGGTACCAAACAGTCGATAATCCGGCTCTGCCCCCGCTGTTCGGTTTTCTGGATAATGGCACGTTTTCGGGTCAGGTCACCCTGAATAGAGCCGAAATACTGCTCCGGAGTGATAATTTGCATCTTCATAATCGGTTCTAATAACGAAGGAACCGCTTTTTTGACAGCGTCAAAAAAAGCCATGCTGCCGGCCTGTTGAAAGGCAATATCGGAAGAATCAACCGGATGAAAAGATCCATCCAAAATACATACTTTGATATTGACCAACGGGTA
>JAKJEP010000159.1 GCA_022705365.1 Planctomycetota bacterium
AAAACCTCTTTCAACCGCTGTTGTTGCAGTGTCTGCTCATAGCTATCCGCGGTCTGATACGGCTGAATGACGGAAGGAAAGGTTCGGAATTTGACATTGGTAAATTCCGGTAAGGTGTAGTGTTCGCCATAGGCGCGGATTTTAACCGATTTGGGGCTTGCCACCTTTACATGGCTGGTAAATTCGCTGGAGACCGGACGCGGGAGAATAAACGTCACCTGGGTACCGATATTGCTCATGGCCCGGGTCAGGCCGTAGCAGGCAGTTCCCAGACCGCCGGAAATAAAAGGGGGGAATTCCCAGCCCAGCATAAGTATTTTCATAGTAATACCTCTCTCAGTAATTCTCCCATCCGTTTTGTCCGCTGTTTTATGAAATGAATCATACCTCTACCCCTTGAGTAGAATCAAAAATTCAACACTCCCCCCTCCACGCTCATAACCGGTAACGCGCCGCCGGTAATTCCAGGTTCTATGACAGAAACCACGTAAACCAAATAGTATTATTACTAATTATTATCTATTACCGGCTTTAAAGCAAGGATACTTTAGCAGAATTTTTTGAAAATACGGATGAAACCGAAAGAAAAGAAAAATCAGCAGAATTGAAAACCGGTTGGCTTGTGAGTATGATACGTTTCAGCAAAAGGGTAGTTCATTTTGCGGCATGAATGTAAATATTTGTAAATTATGATTTTATATAGAAAAACAAGGATAAGGAAAACTTGCCATGGCAGATAATGTAACCTATAAAATTTTACGGTCCCACCTCCTGGAAGGCCAATTAAAACCAGGCAGCGAAATTGCAATACGAATCGATCAGACTATTACCCAGGACGCCACCGGAACCACAGCCATGCTGTTATTCGAATCGATGGGTCTGGAAAGGGTACGAACCGAACTGTCCGTCAGTTATGTGGATCATAATATGGCGATGTTCGGGCCGGAAAATCATAATGACCATCTGTATTTGCAATCGATAGCCCGCAAAGTCGGGGTATATCACAGCCGCCCGGGCAACGGCATCTGTCATCAGGTCCATCTGGAGCGATTTGCCCGGCCGGGAGCGACCCAGCTAGGCAGCGATAGCCACACCCCTACCACTGGTGGTATCGGTTCGTTATCCATCGGGGCCGGTGGCCTGGATGTGGCAGTAGCCATGGGAGGCGGGCCTTTTTATCTGACAGCGCCAAAAGTCATTGGGATTAAACTTCTGGGAAATCTGCCCGATTGGGTCGCCGCCAAGGATGTCATCTTGCAGGTTTTGAGCATCCTTACCACCAGTGGAAACGTTGGGTCGGTTGCGGAATATTTCGGTCCCGGCGTGTCCACTTTAACCGTGCCCCAGCGGGCCACCATTACCAACATGGGAGCGGAACTGGGGGTGACAACCAGCCTGTTCCCTTCTGATGAGCAAACAGCCGCCTTTCTGGCCAGCCAGGGGCGCTCGGAGGTGTTTACGCCTCTGGCCGCGGACCCCGACGCCTCCTACGACCGGGTTATCGAGATTGATCTGAGCCGGCTGGAATCCCTGGCAGCCGCCCCTTCCTCCCCGGATAATATTCGAAAGGTGGCAGAACTGAAGGATGTTGCCGTCCAGCAGGTGCAAATCGGAAGCTGCACCAACAGCAGTTACCGGGATTTGATGATGGTGGCCTCTATTCTCAAGGGGAAAACAGTCCATCCGGGTGTGGAACTGGGCATTTCTCCCGGCTCCCGCCAGGTGGTGCAGATCCTTTCGGAAAATGGTGCCTTATCGGACCTCATCGCCGCCGGGGTGCGCTTGCTGGAATGCGGCTGCGGACCCTGCATTGGCCAGGGACAGTCGCCGGGGGAAGGAAAAGTCAGTGTCCGAACCTTTAATCGCAACTTTAAAGGCCGCTCCGGGACCAAAGATGACCAGATTTATCTGGTCAGCCCAGAAACCGCCGCTGCCGCTGCCTTAACCGGTCATCTTTCCGATCCCCGCCGCCTGCCCGAATTATTGGGTATATCCTATCCACGAATTTCGGAACTGCAGTCTATGCCGATCAATGATAATCTGATTGACAAGCCGCTGCCCCCCGATCAGGCAGCGGCGGCCCCGGTCATTCGGTCCTCTTCCATCGTTACTCCGCCTTCCGCCGAAAAACCGTCTCAAAAACTGGACGGTACCATACTGCTTCGCTGCGGGGATAAAATCACCACCGATCATATCATGCCGGCAGGTTCCTTTTTAAAATACCGCTCCAATGTCCCGGAATATGCCCGCTATGTCTTCCACTGTTTCACGGAATCTGGTAAGCCCAGTTTCGCCGAGCGGGCCTTGGCCAATCAAAAGGCCGGTCGGGCCGGAGTTATTATTGCCGGTGAGAGCTACGGCCAGGGTTCCAGCCGGGAACATGCCGCTCTGTGTCCAATGTACCTGGGAGTCCGGCTGGTCATCGCCAAGACTATGGAGCGAATTCATCGGGCCAATCTGGTGAATTTTGCCATTACTCCAGCCACCTTCGTAAATCCCTCCGACTATGACCGGATGGAGGAAAACGACCATCTGGAAGTACCAAATTTCCACAAAATCCTGGCCGAAAGCGACCGTTTTACCGTGATAAATGTAACACGACATTTCAAATTCGAATGTGAACTACCCCTCAGCCGCCGCGATCGGGAAATATTGCTGGCCGGCGGAAAACTGAATTATACAAAAATGTGCATTTAATGCGCAAAATAAAAATGGTATGGCGACCCGTGGCTCGGGGGGAAGGGAGGATGCGGGTGCCATACCATTATATACTTTATTAACTTTTTCCCTTACGGGATTCAATCTATTTTCAACTTTATTATACCAGATAAATCGGTTTGGCGTCAAGTGGAAGTTAAGAAATTTGACTATTGTATTTTGCTGATTCCATTAGCGAAATCCTAATAAAAACAGCTTATCCTTTATATCGCCTTCGAAAGAAGAAAACTTTAAAATTTGGGCCAACCAAATTCTACGTCCCTGAAAATTTACCAGCGACAGGAAATCCGATTGAATAGTTTTGATCCAATCGATTGCCTGCCCTTATAAAGTGGTCAAACCCTCGCGAATGGCATATTTCACTAAATCCGCCAGATTATCAATCCCCAGCTTCTGCATGATCTGGCGCCGGCTGGCATCG
The DNA here is from genome assembly GCA_022705365.1 of Planctomycetota bacterium. Classification (GTDB taxonomy): domain Bacteria; phylum Planctomycetota; class Phycisphaerae; order Sedimentisphaerales; family SM23-30; genus JAKJEP01. The sequence continues at coordinate 3,140 of JAKJEP010000159.1, forward strand.
ACCGTTTGGGGGCTTTTGTCCAGCAGTTGGGCTATCTCCTTCGTCGATTTGCCGCTGACGACCAGCCGGAGAACCTCGCATTCCTTGGCGGTGAGCAGATTCAGGGAAGAGGGGATTGTCGAATCGGGGTTCTCCCGAGCCCCGACCACCACGCCGGCAATCTTGGGACAGATATATACCTCCCCTTTGAGTACGGTTTGAATGGCCGCTTCCAGTTCGAGACTGGCGCAGGCTTTCAGCAAATACCCCGAGGCGCCAGCCTTGAATATGTCCTCGACAAATAATTTGTTGGCATGCATCGACAAGGCAATGACGCGCACCGACGGCATTTCCGTAACAATTTGCCGGGTCGCCTCAATGCCGTCCAGGCCCGGCATGGTGATATCCATAATCACGATGTCCGGAGCCAACTGGCGCGCCAGCCGAATGGTTTCTTCGCCGTTGCCGGCCTCTCCGACCACCTCCATTCCCAGTTCATTCACCAACAGGGTGCGCAGCCCCGACCGCATTAACGCATGGTCATCCGCAAGAATTATTTTTATACTCATCCTGGTTCTCCGTTGTATGACTTACTCTTGCCGTAAGGGCGCCCGGAGGATTACGCGGGTTCCCCGGCCTTTATCGGATTGGATTATCAATCCTCCTCCCATATGATTCAGTCGCTCGCGAATGCTGAATAAGCCAAATCCGCCGCCGCCGAACCGCGGCATGAACTCCCGGACATTCTCGGAAGGCATCCCGATGCCGTCGTCCTGTACTTCCACTTCGATACAGCGGTCTTTTTGGGCGATCGAAACCTTCACCTGCCGGGCCTGGGCATGTTTAATCACATTTACCAGCAGCTCCCGGACGGCTTCAAAAAGAAGGATCCGAACTTCATCGGTCAGGGGTTTGGCGCGGCCGTCATCGGCAAACTCGGTCTGAAGGCCGTGGGCCTCCCGCACCTGTTTCTCCAGCCATTGCGCCACCGTCCGCTCGTATCCAAACCGTTTTAACAGGGTGATAAATCCCAAATCAAACGTTAAGGTCTGGGTGTCATGAACGGCTTTCTCAATCAGGCTCATGCCTTCATCCAGAGGCTGGAACACCCCGGCGGTAAAGGCTTCCCGCCGGATGGATCCCAGTTTCATCAGGCCCAAAGCCAGGTCCTGCCCGATGGTATCATGCAACTGGACGGCGATCCGTTCCCGTTCCCGGGCCTCCGCCAGCGTCAGTTCCGACGAAAGGCAGCGCAATTGCTTCTGGTACGTCTGGATTTGTTCTTCGTCCTGCTTCCGCTTGGTGATATCGTGGATAATCGAAAACAGCAGCCGTTTGCCCTGAATCAGGATCGGACCGTTAAACACCTCCACATCCACCAGGCTTCCATCGGCAAGCTGATGGCGAAAATTAAACCCGCGCCGCTCCTTTTTCTTCGCCCGTTGCAATTCCTGAAACACTTCCTCCACCGACAGAATATTGAGGTCCAGAATGTTTTTTCGCGCAAAGGCTTCGCGGGAATAGCCGTAAAAGGAACAGGCCGCCTGATTGGCGTCCACGATCGCCCCGCTTTCCGGATCGATCAGGAGCATAACGGTATGGGTGTTCTCAAAAAGGGCGTGATACCGCTGCTCGCTTTCCTGCAGCGCCTTTTCCGCCTGTTTGCGTTCGGTAATATCCAGGCCCGAGCTTAAGGAGCCGATAACCCGGCCGCTTTCATCCTGCAGGGGAACATTGTGCCAGGCAATCAGCCGGATTTGGCCCTGGCGGGTCAGGACCGGATTTTCATAAAACTCCACCGTTTTGCCGTTCCCCTGGATGAGTTTCTGACGAACCTGGCGAACCTGATTTTCGATAGGGGCGGGCAAAAATTCCCGGCACCAGTCGGCGCCCAGAATCTCCTCTTCCGAACAGCCCAGCACTTCGCAGGTCTTGCGGTTGGCCAGGGTTACTTTCCCCTCCGCGTCCAGTGCCAGAAACAATACCCCCGCCAGGTCCAGGTACTGCTGCGCCCGGTCCCGCTCCTGCTCCAGATCCCGGGCCACTTCTTTCTGGCTGGTAATATCCTCGAATACCTTGAGCAGATACCACGAAGTGTCGCAACCCGGATCCCGCATCCGCGAAACGTGAAGACGCCCCCAGATGATTCGGCCTTCCTTCCTTACATAACGCCGCTCCAGGATATAATTCTCCTGTTCCCCGCGCAGCAGAGAATCTAACAAATTTCTGCCGACCGATACATCTTCCGGATAGATCAAATGAAGGTGGGATTGTCCTACCAGTTCACATTCCGAATATCCCGTCAGCTCGCAAGCCATGGGATTGACCGCCAGAATCTTCTCCTGCAGATCCGTCAGCAGGACTCCCACCGATAAATTGCGGAATATCGTCTCAAACCAGTCTTTGTCTTGAAAGACGGAAGGCACGGATAGAACCTGTTCCTGGTTTTCACTTCCGCTGTCGCAATTCGATCTGACTGGAATTTTTTTCATGGTTCGTCAATCGCTTTTTGGTAATCCAGGTAATCTGACACCCTGGCGTCAAAAAACTCTGTGATCCCTTGGTATGGGGGAGCCAGAGCCGTTTTGGGATGTCCATATTGACTTTTAGCGGTTCGGTCAGTAATCAATATATTTGTCAAAACCCCGTGAGATATGCGGATTTGGCCGTAAAATCATCCCAAAACATCTCCTTTTCTTGTTGACATTTGGTTATATCTGGTTACATATGGTCATTTGGTACTGGATTCCGGATACCATGATCAGTAAACCTGGAAAGAAGGACACATGATGGAACGCAGAGAATTTCTCAAGCTGGGTGTCGGGACGGTCTGTGGTTTTTCACTAGGGGAACTGGCCGGTTGTGCCAGCAGGGAAGTGGATATGAAAAACAAATTGCCATTTCAAATTTCGCTGGCGGAATGGTCCTTTCATCGCCGGCTCTTCGGGCAGAAGGGACCGGCCCTGGATCACCTGGATTTCGCCAGAACCGCCCATGAGTTCGGGATCGAAGCGGTGGAATACTGCAATCCCTTCTTTATGGACAAGGCCCGGGACCAGTCGTATCTGGGGGAAATGAAAAAACGGGCCAACGAGCACGGAATAAAATCCCTGCTGATTATGTGTGATAACGAGGGCAAGCTGGGCGATCCGGACGAAAAGCAGAGAACCCAGGCGGTGGAAAATCATTATAAATGGGTGGAGGCGGCCCGCTTCCTGGGCTGCCATTCGATCCGGGTCAACGCCTATTCCGATGGAACATATGATGAACAGCTCAAGCTGGCAGCCGACGGACTGCACCGCCTGGCAAAATTCGCCGCTCCCTTCGGCATCAATGTCATCGTGGAAAACCACGGCGGCTTTTCCTCCAATGGCGCCTGGGTAGCGGCGGTAATGAAAACCGTGAACCTGCCCAACTGCGGCACTCTGCCCGACTTCGGCAATTTCGGCGAGTACGACCGCTATCAGGGCGTCACCGACCTGATGCCCTTCGCCAAAGGCGTAAGCGCCAAGAGTTATGATTTCGACGCCGCGGGCAACGAAGTTAATACCGATTTTTACCGCATGTTGAAAATCGTGGCTGAGGCAGGCTATTCGGGTTATGTGGGCATCGAATACGAAGGGGAGCAATTGAGCGAAGAGGACGGTGTCCGGGCCACCCGCGACCTGCTCCGAAAGATTCAAAACGAAATGTCATAAGAAGGAAACCATAAAGTAGATTATCAGCAAAGGAAAACCGATGAAAAAACGAACCCTATGGATGACAGCCGTAGCGCTATGGATGATGACCGCTATTATAGGTGCAGCCGAAATACAGGATTTATCTGCCGGGGTGGCGGATAAGGCCCAACTCGACCGGATGGCCGGTCAACCGGTGGATATATCCCCCTGGTGCTACCAATGGCGGGCGGATCGCGCGGTGCAGGAAAAACCGGAGGCGTATTTCATCCCGCATCGGCTGGCACGGATCGACAAGGTATATCGGACCGCCTATCATGAAATGCCCCTCGACCAGTTACGAAGCGCCTGCTATGACATGCCCGATGTAATCACCCCCCTGCCGCCCAAACCCAAAGGCGGACTGCTGGCGGGCCTGCTGTGGTCGGTGCGGATCTCGGACTATCAGGTGGTACTATCCTGGCCCACCGGCCGGGAAATTCCCGCGCCGGAGACCGTGGAGGTCCGGGTATATCCCACCGCCTTCGGCTGGTTCGGCTGGTGCAATGATGAGATTCTGGACCAACCCGAAATTTCAGCCGACCGCCGGACCTGGACCTACAACCATATCGGCGTTCCGGATATCCCCACCGTGGTCGGCCGCACCCACCGGCGCGGTACGGCCACGGAAATGGTCACCGTTTTCTGCGAAAATGAAAAGGCCCCCGTGCCGGCAATGCACCTGTTTACACCGACGTTCGGGGCCTGGAAACGGATGGACCTGGAAATCGAATGGGGTTTCCAGCCGGGTT
>JAKJEP010000015.1:0-261 GCA_022705365.1 Planctomycetota bacterium
GGCGAATTATCCCGTCTGGTGCCGGCCCGGCTGGCTCACGAGTATTCCATCGTTCCTATTGCTTTGGATGGCAAGAATTTACAAATGGCGATGGCCGATCCGCGTCAGTTCGAAAAATGTGATGAGTTTGCCATGATCTTAACCCAGCAGCGGGACGTCAAAAACCCGTCCTCGGAACACTATGCTGTAGTCCCTCGGCTGGCAATGCCAAGTCATGTCCGGCAAATGATTAAGGTGATTTATGGCATTGGTGCCGAAACC
>JAKJEP010000015.1:350-11949 GCA_022705365.1 Planctomycetota bacterium
CTCGATAGCCAGCCGGATGATATTACGGTCATCGGACCCAATGTGGTTGACTTGACACCAGAGAAGGAGGTTGGCGAAGAAGCGGCCATTATCCGGTTTGTGAATCAGCTTTTGCTGGAAGCTGCAAAAATGGGCGCCTCGGATATTCATATCGAGCCATTTGAAAAGGACTTAAAGATCCGTTGCCGGGTGGATGGCATCCTGCGGGACGAGCCGGTTCCGGACAAGCTTAAGCATCTGGAGGCCGCCATTGTCTCCCGGATCAAGATTATGGCTCGAATGGACATCGCGGAAAAACGACTGCCCCAGGATGGCCAGATACGCCTTTCGGTTTTGGGCCGTTCGATTGATGTTCGTGTCTCTTTATTGCCAACCATTTACGGTCAGGGCCTGGCCCTGCGTCTGCTGGATCGGCAGATTGCCTTCCGCCGCCTGGATTCCCTGGGAATGCCGGAAGATTATCTGGGTTTATACCGGAAGGTATTGCAGCTTTCCCACGGTGTTATATTGGTAACCGGCCCTACCGGCAGTGGAAAAACAACCACCTTGTACGCCTCCATGAACGAAATCAACCGGAATGATCGCAAGATGATTACCGTGGAGGACCCGGTAGAATATCAACTGGATGGCATCACGCAAATGCAGGTAAAACCAGGAATTGGATTGAGTTTTGCCAATTTGCTGCGGAATATTCTGCGCCACGACCCGGACATTATTATGGTGGGAGAAATCCGGGATCCGGAGACCGCGCGTATTGCCGTTTCGGCCGCCATGACCGGCCATCTGGTCTTCAGCACCCTCCACACCAATGACGCCCCTTCCGCCTCGGTACGCTTGCTGGAGATGGGGCTGGAGCCATATCTGGTATCCTCTTCCCTGGAAGCAGTTATGGCGCAAAGACTGGTTCGCATTCTATGCCCCCAGTGCCGGGAAAAATTGCATATGGAACATACTCTCAGCCAGGAAGAACGTAAGTATCTGAAAGGCAAAACAATATATCGCAGCAAAGGCTGTAGCGAATGCCATCACAACGGCTATCTGGGGCGAACGGCCATTTTTGAGATGTTCACAGTGGACGATGCCATCCGGCAGCTAATATTAGAGCGGGCGGATGCATCGATGATTCGGCAGGAAGCCATGCGAAAAGGGATGCGGACGCTGCTTCAATCAGGTTTTGAAAAAGTCAGCCGGGGCCAGACTTCCCTGGAAGAAGTGTATCGAGTAGCCCGGGAAGAAGCGATTGATATGCAGACCTATTTGAAATGATCCAAATGGATTTGGATCTGCCATGAGAATGATGTAAGTAATTGGAATCCATATGCTTGGAATAGACATAGCATCACAGTCAATACGAATTGTGAACCTGCGCCGCCGGGGCGGACATTTCCAGTTGCAAGAACCGCTGGAACTGCCGCTGGAGGCGGAAACCTTTTCCGATCCGCTCGTTTTGGGGAAAGAACTCCGGTCAGCACTGGAAAGTCGCGGCTGGCAGTCTCAAAAAGCGGTGCTTACCTTGCCGCGCCGTCTTTGTTTTATCCGGCGTTTTACAAGTGATGCTCTGCAAACAACTTCGGGCAGCCCGGAAGAATCCCTGGCCCGGCCAACAATGGATTCCCTTCTTCACATGACCCGCGATTCCCTGCTGGTCTCAGCCGATCAACTGGTTTTTGATCTTTGGAACGGAATGACAGACTGGAAGGGAAAAGCAGAGGAAAGCCGTGAAAAAACCATTTTGCTGGGGGCTGCACAAAAAAATGCCGTACAGTTCTATCTACAAATGGCCGAGGCGGCCGGTCTGAAATCGCCTGGATTGGAATTGCGTTCCCTGGCGGCAATTAATGGCTTATTGTTCCAATGGCATGAAGCCCAGGAAGATCATATCGCCGTAGTTTATGTGGACCAGGTATTTGCGGATGTGGCGTTTCTCGACAGCGATGGATTGGTATCGCTTCAGTCGCTGGGGATCAGCGCCAGCTGCAGCGGCAGCGCTGTGGAATTCCAGGATCTGGTCCAGCAGTTGCAGCAGGCATTTAATGCGATTAAATTAACAGATCCCAATTATTTTCCCAAACGTCTGTTTCTGGCTGTAAGTGAAGATGCAGCAGGCTGGCAAGCCGGCCCTCTGGCCGAGAAACTGGCTGGACGATTGAAAATGTCGGTTTCCCTCTGTCCGGTTTTCGATCATCCGCTGCTGCAACAGAAAAAGAAGGAAAACCGATTGCTGCTGCGCTATATCCCCGCCCTGGGAGCGGCTTTAGATGGCTTGGCGGTCAGTCCGACCTGGTTTGATTTTTTCCATCCCCGGGGTGTTACCGAAGAAAAAAAACGGCGTATAAGCTGGAAACCGTTTGTATTCCTCCTGGGAATTCTCTTTATTATGCTGTTGGGATTTTGGGGAAGTATGGTCCAGCAGAAATTACATCGTTTGCATGATATTCAGAAGCAAATCAAGGCCAATGAACCGGAACTGGCCCGGATTTATGCATCCCGTGATGCCTGGAATCTGTTCCGGAGCTACCTTCCCGTCGAACAGAGCGGAAACCGGCTGGACATTTTCAGTACATTTTATGAAATCAGCAATTTATACCCCGATCCCAACGACGCCTATGTCAATACTCTGGAAATTACCGGAAAAGACGGGGCCTATACCGTCAAAATCACGGGAAATGTCAGGGAGGATAAAATTGTGACAAATTTTATCGAAACTCTGAATACCTCCCGGATTTTCCGTGAGGCTAAACTGGAAGGACCGATTACGACATTGGCTACTCCTGAAAATCCGTTTTATCCTCTCAGTTTTTCCATCACCTGTCAAATTGCAAAAACTCCGGTGACAAAACCATGAAGATAACCTCAAAAACCTGGATTGTAGTGATTGTTTTGTTATGCCTGGCGGCGGTTCTGGCGGGAAATTTTATTGCCCGAAAAATGCAGAATTATCTGACAAACCTGGATAGTAAAGTGGCGGAAAAGAGCTTGGAACTGGATCAGATGAAAGCCGCCATTGCGGAAAATGAAAAGTTTGTGATGATGTGGAAAGAAATCAGCGATTTTCAAAACGAATCGCCGGTAGATCGCCAGAATAAATTCAATGCCTATATTCAGAATGCCCTGACCGACAGCACGATTGTTTACCGAACGCTCTATCCGCCGACGTCTGCCCGCCTGGAAACCGGGCCTAATTTTCAGGTTTTGAATTTTAAACTCAGCTTTTCGACCCAGTTGGCGGAACTGCTGGATTTTATTATCCGTTTGGATCAAAATCCTCAACTGCTTCGGCTGGAAAATCTGTCGATTAAAGCCAGAACGCGATCCCCCCAGTTTTCCAAATTCACAGCCGACGATAGCAGCCCGGCCTGGAATGATTTAACAGTGGATATGGCCGTTTCCATTCCTGCCGCCAAACCCAGCACAGAAGCGTCGAAACAGGAGGCAACCGAATGAGAACAAAATCAGATAAAAATGACCGGAAAAACCTGCCTGCCAAGACGGGCCGGTGTCTGGCTGGGATGATGGCGGCTGTGGTACTGATGCTGGCATGGGAAAGCCATGCGGAAGAAAAAACTAAAGAAGAGACGGCGCCCTCGGCCGTTCAGCAGATGAAAGAAGCCATCCTCAAGAAAAATATTTTCTCTCCCGCCCGCTTTGTGCGCCCCGCTCTGATCCTTGAACCCACGGAAATTCCACCGAGCCCCTTGGTTGAAACCGGTCCTAAAGAACTGGAAAAACCTTTTGTCGTCGTGGGAATTACCTATCTGCCGGAGGAACGATGGGCCTATTTGTCCTTTATCAAAGAACAGGGATTACGCCGCAAGGTCGTCAGCGGTGATGTGATCGAAACCATCACGGTGAAGGAGATTATGCCAACCTATCTGGTATGTGACTATGCGGGTAAAGAAGTGCGAATCACCCAGGGGGAGAGCAGCAGCGATGCCTACCGCCGGTTGAAGGGAATTTTAGGCGGCGAATACAGCCTGATTGGAACTACGGATACAGCGGCTCAGATTCTGATCAAAGGCGAAACCCGGCCGCGCTGGTTTTATGTGGGAAACATGCTGGGCAATGCCCAGGTCGTGGAGATTCAGCCGGGACGGGTCATTTTGATCGACCAGTATGGAGAGAAAAAAACTCTGGAATAAGGCCAGAAAACCGGTTTTTCAGTGTATGATAAACAGATTTTTTAAATTTTATTTTCTTGGTTTAGTGCTGTTAGGGCTGTCGGGCTGTCAATCGCAAAACCGGCCGGACCATCGTACCGTCAGACTGGAACCCATTGCACCAATGCCCCTCTCGAACCAACTTTCAGAAACCCAACCGGACTTCTCCAGCTTGACGGGGGCTTGTTCCGAAGCGGCATTGAATCAGAAGCCGGATTCTCCGATTACGGAACTGCTGCTGGTATATAACAATACCGGCCGGGATTTCAAGGCTCCGGACGGCATGGATGGTTATCTGCTGCGGGTCATTCCAATCAATCGAAAGTATCAGCTCACCCGCGTCGAGGGCAGCCTGTCCGTCTTTTTATACGACGATTTATCTCAGGCCGAAAACAATAAAGATCTTTTGCCGATTCGCTTCTGGCTGATCCCTTCGGTCGATCTGGATCATTATTGGCTGGAAACCTCGCTGCTGGATGGTTATACCTTGCCGCTGGCCTGGGACAGCCCGCCGCCCGCCGGTACCGGCCGGTATATTTTTCTGGTTCAATTTCGATATGAAATACAACAGGAACATTACCTGATATGCAATACTCTGACTTTTCAGGATTTGTTGATAACCAGGACATCCAATCCATAACTTCCGGCTTGAGTCTAAAATCATCAGATAAAGGAATGAAAAAATGCGAACAACTGGAATCAAAAACAAAAATAGAAAACACCTGTACTGTGTGAGTTTGGTCATCGGGTGGGCGGCTATGATTGCTTTCCATTCTCCGGTTTATGGACAGGAGGCCGCTCCTGCCCCGGCGCCCGCCAAGGATAAAAGCGAGACGAAACCGGCTCCCGCCGCCCCGGCCAAAGATGCCGCTGCACCGGCGGCGGAAGTTCCTTCCGTATCCGCCAGCCTGTTTTACCGGAATGTTGATCCCAAACTTCTGTTCCAGATTCTCACCGAGCTGTATCATGCGCAGTTCGTGAATACCGATCCCGTTACCGGGCCGTTGACTCTCATCAGCAAAGAAAAGGAAATGGTCGATGTCGATGGGATGCTGCTTTTACTGAATGAAGTGCTGAGTGACCAGAATAAAGCGGCCCGTCGGGAAGGGCCGATTATTCGAATTGTGCAGATTCTGGATACCGAACGGCGATGGATTCCCCTGGAATATGCAGAACCGCAAAAAGTAGTGGAATTTCTGAAAGATTTATATCTGCCCCAGCCCGACACCAAGCCGGAGGAATCCGCCCGGAAGGCCAGTACAATCAAAGTGCATCCGGAACTGCCCCGCATTATGGTGGTCGGTCCCAAAGAAGTGCTGGATGAAATTGAAAAACTGGTTAAGGAAGAACTGGATAAAAAGCCGGCTGCGGCAGAAACAGCCCTGCCGGCGGAAATTCAGCCGGAACAGCCGCCCCTGCTGCGAAAGTTTTACGGGCTGGATTATATGGATGCCGCGGAATTCCAGCAGCTTTTGCAAAAGGATGAAACCCTGAAGGGCCGTTTCACTTCCGCCGTAGCGCAGAATACCGTGATCGTGTTCAGCCGGGAAAAAGAAGTTTTCGATGTGATTCAGGAAATCAAGAAAGCCTTTGACGTGGATCGCATGGAGATTCGGTACCTGCCGCTGAAAATTGCGGATTCCGAAGACGTGGCGACTTTATTAAAGGCGGTTTATCCGCCGGAAACCACCCCCGAACAGACCCTGCCAACCGAGCTTCAGCAGATCCGCAGTGAACGGAATCTGGCACTGGATGAAGAAGAAGCCATGCCCGTCGATCAGGCTCGGCAGGCACTGGAGCGGGCGGGTATCGTGGAACCGGCGCTGGACCAGCTTTTAAGTCAGGCAATAACCGTAATTGCCGCCGGCGAACTAAATATCATCCCGGACAAATCCCGCAATGCCCTGTTGATTCGGACCTTCTCCCGTAATTTCCCCAAAATCATCGAACTCATTGAAAAACTGGATGTTCCTCGCAAACAGGTGCTGATCGATGTTTTTATTACGGAAGTGACGCTGGATGATTCCAAGGAACTGGGAGTGGATTTTACCTATTTGCACAATGAGGGGCAGAACACCTTGCGGCAGAGATTTCCCGATACTACCAATTTAGCCACCGGTGGTTTGAGTTATAATCTGGTCAGTGATAACATTACGGCGTATATTCGTGCCCTGCAGGAATCGGGTAAATTGGATACGATTTCTCGTCCGCAAATCCTGACCAAGGATAATTCTCCTGCCGAATTGAAGCTCGGCCGGGACGTTCCGCAGGTCACAGCCACCAATGTCAGCACCGCCGGTGCGGTCAATAGCTCCGTTACCTATGTACCCGTACAGACCCAATTGATGGTAACCCCACAGATTCATCCGGATAATTATGTGACGTTAAACCTGGAACAGAAGATTGATGATGTCAGTACGGAAACGTTTCAGATATCGGAAGACTTTAATCCCCAGGTTCTGATTCGCCGCAGCGCCAAAACCATTTTGAGTGTGAAAGACGGCCAGACGGTATGCCTGGGTGGATTTGTGGGTGATAGTATCAAAGAGAACAAGTCCCAGGTCCCTTTCCTGGGTGATATTCCTCTGTTGGGATATCTGTTTCAATATTCCAAAAAAGAGACTACCAAAACCGAACTGATTCTGTTCATCACCCCCCATATTCTGGAAACCCCCGCGGAAATGCTGCGAATGACCAATACCATGCGACGAATGAGTAATGCCAGTCAGAGGGATGATCGAGATTCCGATATACTGGAACCGCAGCGGGATTTACGCTATCCGCCCTACCGAATGCCTTTGGAAGAAATGGAATTGCCGGAAGCGATTCCGCTGGAAATGGTGGCACCCGAAACAGAGAAAGAACCACAGGCACCTGCACCAGCGGAGGCCCCTGCTCCAGCTCCGGCTCCGGCGCCTGCTGCCGCTCCGGAACCCGCACCGGCACCGGCCCCAGCTCCCGCCCCGGAACCGGCACCAGCACCTGCTCCGGCGCCAGCCCCCGAACCGGCACCTGCCCCGGCGCCAGCGCCGGCACAGAAATAAATGGTACCGATGGCCTGATACCGCGGTTCCCGCCTCTTTATGGAGCCGGCGGCTTGGCTTTAGGATTGGTTGCGGATGTTTTTTTGCCGCTGAAATTCCGCAGCGCCTCGTCCAGGGAAGGAAAGGCGATCGGTTCTACCTTCGGTTCGTTAAAGGTGCCTGAAACGTGGACTTGTGCGATTTCCGGCTGAATGGCACTAAGAAAACTCGACACAATCGGGATCTTTGGCCAATCATGCGGGCTGTCTGCCTCGAATACCAGTTCCAGTTGACCATTGGGATCCGTCATGAAACCCCTGCCGTTTAATTGTACCGCACTGCCGCGTAAAGAAATCGCGTCGAATCGTATATGGTTTTCCACAATATCGCCGGAAATCGTAGCCTGATTAAAAGCACCTTCTTTGGGAATCGAAAGGTTGAGAACATATAAAATTTGGGCAGCAATGGGCAATTCGCCCAGGATGGCGTCTTTGACGTCAAATAAAAACCGGCCTTCCCGCTGCGGGGGATCGTAGGTCCGATTCAAGCTGAGCCAGCCGTTACCGCGGCCGCGCAGATCTTTCCGCTGGGAAGGATCGCGGGGTTCCGCCTGTATCACAGTAGCCAAATCGAATTCATTGAACAGCAGTTCCACGGTATATCCCGCTTTTCCCGGATCCAGAAATGCCCTGGCATCGCCCCCCACCCGGCCGTCGCAGAACGTGCCGCTGATATCCGAGATCCATAAGGTTTGATCCGCGCCGTCATATTTGATTTGGGAGGTCAGATTTTTGACCGGTCGATTGCGAATCAACATATGATCTGCCTGGGCCTTGCCGGTAATTTGAAAATTCCGGGTTTGGTTGTTGTAATAGGCTTCCCCCTGAATTCGGCCGTTTATTTCCTGGGTCGGCACCGGACGCGTAACCCTGCCGTTTTGCAGAGCCAGGTCACCCTGAAAACCCCAAATTCCCGGAGCATCCCCCTCGCGGTGATGATGGATTTCCAGATGGGCTGACATTTTCCCCTCCAGGTCCAGATATTCGCAAAACGTCTGGGAAGCAGGCGGCAGACTGGCCAGCAAAGAAGAACTGATTTCCGCATTTTCCACCTGTACTTGCAACTGATAATTCTGCTGCTGATCCTGGGATGCCAGGCGACCCGACAGATGGACAATCGAATCTCCCTTTACGGATTCCAGCCGTTCAATGGTAATCAAGCCCGGCCGGATATCGATTTGCCCCTGCACCGCCGGCAAGGGATAATCAAAATTTCGGAAGGTTAAAATCCCCTCCATCGGCTTGACGGAAATAAAATAATCCGGTTTCGCTCCCGGGGCCGGCCTGGTTAGATCCGCCGACAGTTCCGCCCATCCCTTCAAATCGCAATTCTCCATCAGCCACAATTGGCTCCCCAGAGCCTGACGAAATTCCTCGTTCAGTTCCAGGGGTTTACCCTGTAAATGCAGTTCATACGTATCATCATTTTTTAAAAATCCCTGCATTTCCATTCGGCTGGCGGCATGGCGGCCCTGGAGCGAGTGGATGGTTAATTGCGAATTCGTGATCTCCCCGGCCGCATCAACCTCGGTTACTTCATAAGGAAATTTCTCATACCGCAAACTTCCTTGGGATAACCGGCCGATTATTTGATATTGGACAGGCAATCCATCAAAAGAATCCTGCCAAAACTTTGCCTGCCCGCTGAGATATCCTTTCAGATGGATCTGCCGGTATCGTTCCCGCTGCTGGTCAGTCAGATAATCAGCGAAATCTTCATCCAGTTGCAGCTTTTCAAAGGAGGCTTCACACAGAAAGGTCGGCGGATTTTGCTCCAGATTTCGCGCCGAACCCTGCAAAGTCACCTGGCCGGAGCAGGCCTGCGCCTGGGTAATGGTAAAATCCGCCCTCTCGCAATTCCATACGATTTGGCCTTTCATGCCGGTCAGCGGCATGGCGAAATCCTTTCGCCGGGCATTGACATCGACCAGATCAATGTTGAGAGTTTCAATATCCTCACCATCGGCCTGAGTTTGCCGATGATAATGGGCGTTCACCCGGCCCGTCGGCTCGAACTGGCTCCAGAGACTTTGCTGGCTGGCCGACAAAGCCTGATACAGTACGGCATCCACCGGCGTGTTCCTGGTGTCAACCAAAACATCATAATCGGAGTGTTCCGAATCCCGCTGCCACCGGGCCTCAATCGAAACTTCGTGTTCCCCCTGCCGCGAGATCAGCGGCCCGATTTTGATCGCATTTTGGTCAAAAGTAACCTGGCCCTGCAAATTCGGCAATGGATAGGGAAAATGCTGGTAGTTGGCAAACGCATCTTTCAACCGAACGACGCCGTTATACGAAAATGGCTCCGTACCTGAATTTTTATCCAGATTCAGTTCCAGATCCATCCGGCCGGTGGGGGAAAAAAGGGCCAGCAGTCTCTGCGGGGACCCGGGCAGCAGTTTCACCAGGCGGCGGATTTGCCTTTCAAAGGGACGGGTAGCATCCTCGTAAAACGGATCATCCGGCTGCGGATCATTGGGTTCCAGCCACAGATCCGGCGGAATATGCAAACCGTCCGTCTGTAAAATCATATGGTAGCCGGCATCCGGCGTATATCCATCGACTGTTCCCTTCAGACAAATACGGCAATCCTCGTTCAGTTGGCCGGAGAAATTCTCAATGGCAATTGTATCCTGGGTGCACACCACTCGGGTTTCCACATGTTGCAGGGGAATTGTAACATCCGGCAGAGCCAGCTGCAGGTTGCCCTGGCTTACCTGAAAAGTAAGAATCTGGCCGATCTGGGGATCATAGCGGCTTTGGGTTTCTACCTGACCGCAGGGTTGACTGATTTCATAAAGCCGCTGCCATTCCTCCATATGAACCGGCCAATACGAAAAATCAATCAGCTCCAGCATAAAATTACCGCTGGTCTCCAGCGGCTGTCCGAGGGCTGGGTCAAACGTGCCGCGCAGGGAAAGCTTGCGAACTGCGCCGCGGTCGCTGCTCTGCAGTTCAAAATCATACAAGGGAACGTCGGCGGCCGCCGGAGACATTCGACCCAGCGAGATTGTTTGGGAGGCGGTGCGGGTTTTTTCGCCCCGGATAATTTCCCAGTATTCCACCGTACTGTCACGCAGGATCAGGGAAGGGCGCGACGAGGACATATCCGGTTCCTGAATCCTGTTCAGCAATTGCAAATTCAAGAGGTCCTGATCGCGATTGTACCAGATCTGCAAATGGGCGTTATTAGCCGTGATTTTCCGCAAAGACAGCCTGCGGCGTATAATACTGAGCGGCTGATGTTCCAGAATCACATCCTGGGCGGCCAGCACCAGATTGTCCGGGGTGTGGGGCCGCCGGGGCAAATACAGCCGCAAACCCTGGATACGAATCGATTGCAGAATCGATAACTGCGCCTGGTCCAGTTCCACTTCCCCGCCGGTGGTATTCTGCAGTGCCGTAACCGCGTGAGATCGGATCCGCTCATTCGCGGTGAAATACCAGCATAGACTCGTTAGGACGGCAATCAGCAGCAGCAGAACCAGGGCGCTGGTGAACCGCCGCCGATGCTGCCGGGGGGAATGGCTGCGGGGATGCCGCGACCGGAAATACCGGAAAAACGAAAATAGGCCGGCAATAGGAGAAAAAAACTTGTTAGGTTTCACAATACCCGGTTTCTTCTTATGGCTTTTCCAGAAATAATTTTATTTGTTCCATCAGCACCTCCACGGCATTTTCCGCCGCGGCGGTCGCCACTTTTTTGCCCCGGCAATAGATCATGGCCTTTTCTTTGCCGCCGCACAGGGCGACATCGGCATCTTCCGCCTCGCCGGGTCCATTGACCACACAGCCCATCACTGCCACCGTTACCGGCCGATGAATATCCCGCAATG
This sequence comes from Planctomycetota bacterium, assembly GCA_022705365.1. Taxonomy (GTDB): domain Bacteria; phylum Planctomycetota; class Phycisphaerae; order Sedimentisphaerales; family SM23-30; genus JAKJEP01. Next base: position 11,426 of record JAKJEP010000015.1, read on the forward strand.
CCTCCTGAACCCGATTGGCCATTCCGATTAAGTCAATCTCCGTTCGCCCGCAGGTGGGACAGGCAATCAGCTCCGGCCCGGTTCGTTCCCGCAGTCCCAGGCTGTACAGAATCTCCCGGCCAACCTCCACTTCCGTAAGCGGATCCCCCGCCAGGGAAACCCGGATCGTGTCGCCGATTCCCTCCGCCAGCAGAGCCCCCAGGGCCGCCGCGGACCGTACAGCGCCGGTTTGCACCGTACCGGCATGAGTCACACCCAGGTGCAGCGGGTAGTCCAATCGCCGGCTGATGGCCCGGTTGACAGCAATACAGCGGGCGGCATCGTGGCATTTAGCCGACAGGACCAGATTTTCGAATCCGTTATCCTCAAAAATCCGCACATATTCCGCCAGCTTTTTGACCATCAGGTCAACCAGATCCTGTTCTCTTTCCTCTTTTTTTCGCCTGGGGTCGATTCGTTCGCGAATGCTGCCCTCATTGACCCCGATCCGAATGGCGGTACCCTTATCCCGGCAGGCGGCAATC
>JAKJEP010000015.1:11959-20938 GCA_022705365.1 Planctomycetota bacterium
GGATGTTACCCGGATTCAGGCGGATTTTATGCACACCCGCTTTGACGGCCTCCAGCGCTCGGGCATAATGAAAGTGGACATCCGCTATAATCGGCACCGTTACCTGTTTGAGAATTTCCGGCAATACGGCCGTATCTTTCGGCGTAGGAACCGCCACCCGTACCAGTTCACAGCCGCGCTCCGCCATCGACTGAATCTGCTCTACACAGCGGTCAATTTCATGCGTAAAGACATTGGTCATGCTCTGGACAGTGATGGGGGCATTTCCCCCAATCTTTAGGGAGCCAACCCGAATGGTACGGGTCGGACGGCGGACTGTTTGGGGCATTTTTATACTCCTATTCATTATTGCTCACCCCAATTACCATAAGTACTTATTAGATAATAGTCAAGAGAACTCATTTTTTGCTTGCTGTTCCAGGTGGTGTTCTCTATCTTACGCTCTTGGATTACTTGCCCGCAGCCGATTCGGGCGGACCGGCAGAACTGGATATATTGTTCTATTTCCTTGTCTGGATTATGGTTATGAAAGTATGGACTTCTTTGGATGACTTTGCCAGGTGCGATACCGGCTGTGTTTTGACGATTGGTAATTTTGACGGGGTTCATCTCGGCCATCAGGCAATTATCAGGCAGGCAAAAAAAATCGCTCAGGAACAAAATCTGCCGCTGGCGGCGATGACCTTTGAGCCTTCCCCGGTTCGAGTGCTGGCCCCGAATAAAGCCCCCCAGGTCATTACCCCCCTGGAACTCAAGATACAATTGATGCAGGAATTCCAGGTGGATGAGCTAGTTGTGGTTAATCCGTCTCCCGCTTTTCTGGCCCTCTCCGCCGAAGAATTTGTGCAAAAAGTGATTACCGGCGTCTTTAATGCCCGCTATGTAGTGGAAGGCCAGACCTTCAGCTTCGGTCAGCGCAGGACGGGAACAATGGTCAGTCTCCAGGCGCTGGCGGAACGATTCGGATTCCGGGCTTTTCTGGTCCCGGCGCAGACCGTAGTACTGGATTCCGCAGTCGGGGCGGTAGCCGTCAGCAGCACGCTGGTACGCCAGCAGATTTCCCTCAGCCAGTTCGATAAAGCAGCCACATGCCTGGGGCGGCCCTATGTTCTGGTGGGTGCGATAGTGGCGGGCAAGGGCAAGGGCCGGGAACTGGGATTCCCGACGGCCAATCTGCAACTGGCCTGCCAGCAGCAGGCCATGCCGGAAGATGGCTCCTTTGCCGGTTATGTTAAGATAGCGGAGGACTGGGAGGGACTCTGGCAGGAGAAACAATTCCATCCGGCGGCGCTGAGTATCGGCCGGCCGGTTACCTTTGCCGATCCGGTCTGGCGGATCGAAGCCTTTCTGCTGGATTATTCCCCCGAAATGGGTTCCCTCTATGAGAAACATATGATGCTGATTCCGGTGGAGCGGATTCGCCCGCAGATCAAATTTAACACCCCGCGGGAACTGATTGGCGCCATTGAATCGGATTGCCGGAAGGTACGTGAAATTTTAGCCCGAAAAAGACCGGAGGATTTATGAATTACAGCAACGCCGTTACCGCTGTGGAATCAGCCCGAAAAATCCTGATTACCACTCATATCCGCCCCGACGGAGATGCGATCGGCAGCGCGGTGGCGTTGAGACGGGCCATCTGCACCAAAGCATCAGGCCGGGAACGGAATCCATCCGTCGAAATCCTGTTTCTGGGAGAAGTCCCGCAGGTATATCAGTTCATCGCCACCGAGCCGGTGCTGCTTTGGGGCAGGGAGGTGACGGAAGAACAGGTGCAGGCCGGTCGTCTGGAAGAATATGATTTAATTATCGTGGTCGATACCAGTGCCATCCGGCAGTTGCCCGGAATCGGGGAATACCTGCAAAAACGGCAAAAGGGTGTGCTGGTGATCGATCATCATCTCTCCGGCGATGGGATCGGCCATATCCGGCTCATCGATACCGGGGCCTGTGCCGCGGGAGAACTGGTATATGGGCTGATTCGGCAGGCCGGCTGGCCGCTGGATAAAACCGCGGCCGCCGCCGTCATGACGGCCATTGGTACGGATACGGGCTGGTTCCGGTTCGAAAACGCTTCCGCCAAGGCCTTTCGTATTGCTACCGAATTGATCGAGGCCGGGATTGCCGCCGATGACATCTATCAGCAAATCTATCTCAGCGACCCCCCCGAACGGCTGCGGCTGCTGGGCATGGTACTCGAAACACTCGAGATCCTGTGCGGGGGGCGGCTGTCACTAATTCATATTACCAGAGATATGCTGAACCGCAGCGGGGCAAAACGCAGCCATATCGAGAATATCGTCAATGTGCCCCAGCAGATTGGTTCGGTGATTGCCGTGGCCCTGCTGGTGGAAGAGGAAGACGGCGGTACCCGCTGCAGCCTGCGGAGCAAATCGCTCGTAGATGTCAATGCCGTAGCCCGGCAGTTCGGAGGGGGCGGACACGCCCGGGCGGCGGGCCTGACGATTCCAGAGGGCCTGCCGGCGGCGAAGGCAAAAATTCTAGCGGCCCTGAGCCGGGAATTGGAATAGAATTACGAAATTTTCTATCTATACTATAATATTGGAGACCATGAATGTTTGAAAGTTATACCGAGAATGCCCGCAGCGTCATGGACCGCGCCCGGCAGGAAGCCCAGAAACTCCGGCACGATCATATCGGCACAGAGCATATCCTGCTGGGCCTGATCGAAGTCAAGGAAGGTTTTGCGGCGGAAGTGCTGCGGCACCGGGATGTGGATCTGGCCCGGACCCGGGAGCAGGTTAAAAAGATGGTGAAACATGGTGCTGGCCCGGAGAGCGGCGACTATAATACACTACCGCGTACCGCCCATGCGCAGAATGCACTCAATGACGCGGTAAAGGAAGCCCGGGCCTTGAAGCATAACAAAATCGGCACCGAACATATTCTCCTGGGCTTGTTGTACGAAAATGAGGGCACCGGCGCCCAGGTGCTGCAAAATCTGGGCTTGAAGCTGGATGAGGTTCGCCAGGATGCTTTGTTTTTCATCAACCGGAGTAAAAATATCAGAATGACTGAATAAATTTGCACTGCAAAAAACTTTACCGGAAGATGGCGGCATGCCTTCAGACTGTAAAGGGTGTATGGCGATGATACGCAAACATATCTATTATAAGGGCAGAGTGCAGGGTGTAGGATTTCGTTATACCGCCCTGCGGACGGCCCGGAACTTCGAGGTTGCCGGTTACGTACAGAATCAAATGGATGGAAGCGTGGAGCTGGTAGTGGAAGGCGAAAGTCCCCAGGTGGAGGAGTTTCTGGCGGATTTAGCCGGGGCGATGGGCCGGTATATCCGGCAGGTGCAGGAAGGGGAGGAGCCTTATACCGGTGAATTTATCGGGTTCGATGTGAAATAGTAAGTGGCGGAACCGCCAAAAGTCGATTTCGATATCCAAAAACGGCTCTGGCGTCCCAATAACAAGGGATCGAAGAGCTTTGGACGCTAGCGTCTTAAGTGGTTTTAACGAAAGGAGTTAAAGCTATGTTTCGATTGATGAATAATGTACGGACGGCTATATTGCTGGCACTGCTGATGTCTATTTTTGTGGCGGTCGGCTCGATCTGGGGCCAGCAGGGCATGATTATGGCCCTGATATTCGGCGGCCTGATGAACGTGATTGCCTACTTTTTCTCGGACAAGATTGCCCTGGCGACCATGCGTGCCCAGCCGGTGACGGAGCAGGAAGCTCCGGAACTGGTGGCGATGGTGCGGCAGTTGGCCGGCCGGGCGAATCTACCCATGCCCAGGGTGTGTATCTGTCCGCAGCAGGCCCCGAACGCCTTTGCGACCGGGCGGAATCCGAAAAATGCGGTGGTGGCGGTCACGCAGGGCCTGCTGCAGATGATGGACCGCAATGAGCTGATGGGGGTCATCGGGCATGAGCTGGCCCATATCAAGCATCGGGATATTCTGATTCAGACGGTAGCGGCGACGGTAGCGGGGGCGATAACTTCTGTGGGAATTATGCTTCGTTTTATGCCGATTGGTGGCGATGATCGGAGGGGTAATGTATTTGAAGTATTAGCAATGATTATTCTGGCCCCAATTGCCGCAAGTTTGATTCAACTGGCGATCAGCCGCAAGCGGGAATACAACGCCGACAGCTTCGGGGCAGAACTGGCGGGCGATCCCATGTACCTGGCCCGGGCCTTGGACAAGCTGCACCGGCAGAACCGGATGATCCCTATGCGCGTAGCGATGGACTCGCAGAAAAGCATGTTCATCGTCCAGCCGTTCAGCGGGCGGGATGCACTGGACCTGTTCAATACCCATCCCAGCCTGAAGAACCGGCTGCGTGCCCTGATCGGCCGCGATTCGCTGTAAGGCGGCAGTTCACCAGATTCTGGTTTGCAGGTGAATGACACCGCACGGAAATTTCTGACGAAGAAGGGGGTAATACATGGGTGTCTGGTTATCGGGGATCGGGACTTCCCGGCCGGTTTCGTCAACCTGAAGCAGGTTACCAGCAGTTACCGGCTGCCAGCCGGCGGCCGCATAGAGCTTCACCAGGGGCTGACTGGTAAATAGCATCCCGAAGTCATATTGCAATTCCCGGGCCTTTAGCAGGGCCGCCTTAGAAAGCTGCCCGCTGAATCCCCGGCCCCGGTATTCGGACCGGACGCATACATTTTGGATGCCTGCAACGTGAAAGGATTTATCTCCCGCCCGGATATACTGATCCGAAAAGCTCAAGTGCCCGATAATCCGGTCTTCCTCCTGCATATAAAAAGTCCAGAGCGGCTGATTATCATTCCAGGCCCGGGTCCGGCTGAAAACCGCCTGGTCTTTGGGAAAACAGGTACATAAAAACTGTTTAATTTCAGCATCCAGCTTGGAAGATATCTGGCTTTCGGTAATAATTTGTATCGGCATAAAACAGCAGTCCTCGTTTGAAAGATACATATCCCGGTGGTTCAGAAAATTTTTGTAAATCTGGTAATGGTCGGTTTGTTCGTAATCGATAGGCTGAATGGTGGTCTGGTCGAAAGAGTAAATAACAGCGCGGGGACAGGCCAGCAGGATGGGGGAATGGGTGGCAATGATGAACTGGACGTTGCCGCCGGTGCTGAGATGGTTCAGGAGCTGGAGCAGTTCCAACTGGCGTCTGGCGGAGAGGGCGGTTTCCGGCTCGTCCAGCAGATACAGGCCCTTCACCTGGAACTGGCTGCGGAAAAAGGACATCAGGGACTGGCCGTGCGACTGGGTCAGCAGCGACTGGCCGCCGAAGTATTTCAGCACCCCCGGGTCGGATGCGGCCCATTCGTCCAGCAGTTCGGAAAAATGATGAAAAATCTGGGAGGCGAAAAAGGAACCGGGGACCATACCGTCCGCCCATTCGACCTCCAGGCAGCTATACAGCAGTTCTTCATAGGGATTGCGGTCGCAGCGGGCCCGTTCGGTGTCCTGCCAGATGTGAATGGAACACTTGCGGGCCAGGGCCTCCAGCAGCGTCGATTTGCCGGAGCCGTTTTCCCCGACAAAAAAACATACCCGCGCGGAAAACTCCAGCGTTTGCGGAGTTTGAAACAGGGGCAGGTTAAAGGGATAGTGCTGCCGGGTGGGATATTTGTCGGGCAGGAACCGGACCTTTTTCAGGTGCATACATCAAATCCTTATAAACAGCCGTATTGCAATCCGAAACTGATTATAATGGATTCGGCGTCGTACCGGAATAAAAAAAACGGCTGGCACCGTAACCAGCCGTTTTGGTTTTTTCGACAGGTAAAGTCAAAACGGCTGCGGCTGCAGGGCGGAACCGGAACCGAGTTCTTCCAGCCGCCGTTTGAGGTCTTCGTGCTGGGCCCAGAGTTCCAGCGGCAGGCGGTTCCCGAATTTCTTGAAGAACTCCGCAATATCCGCCATCTCCACCTCCCAGGCTTTGGGATCGATTTCCAGCAATCGTTCCATATTTTCTTTGGGCAGGTGCAGGCCGGTCATGTCGATATCTTCCAGTTTCGGAACAAATCCGATAGCCGTCTTGCGGGCGTCCACCTCGCCGCGGCACCGGGCCAGAATCCACTCCAGAATGCGGAGGTTTTCCCCAAAACCGGGCCAGAGGTAGCCATTGTTCTGGTCCTGACGGAACCAGTTGACATGGAAAATTTGCGGCTGCCAGCGCATCCGCACGCCCATCCGCAGCCAATGCTCGAAGTAGTCCGCCATATTGTAGCCGCAGAAAGGCAGCATGGCCATCGGGTCGCGCCGGACTTCGCCCTGCTTGCCGTATTGAGCGGCGGTCCGTTCGCTGGCCATCGTCGCGCCGATATACACACCGTGCGACCAGTCGTAGGCCTGATAAACCAGCGGGGCCAGGTGGGCACGGCGGCCGCCAAAGACAATCGCGGAGATGTTGACCCCGTGATGATGTTCGATCCGGAAAGAATGCGAAGGACATTGCACAAAGGGGGCTGTAAACCGGCTGTTGGGATGGGCACCTTTGATGGTATTGCCCTTTTCGTCTTTCATCCCCGGCTTCCAGGGCCTGCCCTGCCAATCCAATGCTCCTTCCGACGCCGGTTCTCCATCGCCATCTTCCCACCAGACAGTGCCGTCGGGATTGAGCACGACGTTGGTAAAGATAGTATTCTTTTTGACGGTGGCAACGGCGCTGGGATTGGTTTTTGAGTTGGTCCCTGGTGCGACGCCGAAAAAGCCATATTCCGGGTTAATGGCCCAGAGCTTGCCATCGGTGTCAATCCGCATCCAGGCAATATCATCACCCACCGTCCAGATGCGATAGCCTTTGGCCTTCAGCCCTTCCGGCGGGATCATCATCGCCAGGTTGGTTTTCCCGCAGGCACTGGGGAAGGCCGCGGCAATATAGTCAATGCGCCCGGTTGGGTCTTCAATGCCCAGGATGAGCATGTGTTCAGCCAGCCACATTTCCTTGCGGGCCAGGTAACTGGCAATCCGCAGGGCCAGGCACTTTTTGCCCAGCAGTACATTGCCGCCGTAGCCGCTGCCGACGCTCCAGATGGTATTGTCTTCCGGGAAGTGCAGGATGAGCCGCCGGTTTTCGTCCAGGTCGGCCTGGCTGTGCAGGCATCGGGTGAATTCGCCGCCCGCCCCCAATGCCTCCATAACCTCCCGCCCCGCTCGTGTCATAATGAGCATATTTAAAACGACATAAATACTATCTGTCAGCTCTACCCCGATCTTGCTGAATGGAGAGCCGACCGGCCCCATCGAAAACGGAATTACATACATCTTCCGGCCCTTCATCGAGCCTTGGAATATCTCCCCCGCGCGGCGGTATCCCTCTTCGGGCGACATCCAGTTATTGCTGGGACCGGCGTCGTCTTTCAATTTCGTGCAGATAAACGTCAGATGCTCCACGCGGGCCACATCGTTGGCAGCCGTGCGATGATACAGGCAGCCGGGCAGTAGTTCCTGATTGAGCTGGATTATCTCGCCCGTGGCACAAGCTTCTTCCGTCAGTTTCTTTTTCTGCTCTTCACTGCCGTTAATCAGAACAATATCTTCCGGCCGGCACATCCGTGCCATATCTTCAACCCACTTGTTTAACAGCTGGTTTTCTGTCAGTGCCATGGTAAATGCCTACACCTTTCTTTCGCTGGCCTGCGAATTCGCACGCTGATTCCTGGGCATACGTTATCCCTTGCGGAATAAGCAATTAGTAAACTATGCACAGAGTAGTTTCTTAAAAAACCAAGGGATTAAAACAGATTTAATCCACCCTGTCAAATAGTTTTTACAATTCTTTCCCGGTTGCTGGTATAAGGCAAAATAGGGAAGCCAGGGTACATTGTACCCCCTTATGGCCAGTTCTTCTCGGGTGATGTAGTCTGGACCGAGCCATTCTAACATAATAGGTGGTAGTCGGACAAGTTCCTTTGGGGTCTGGGGCCGGAGTTTTTGGATGATTTGCCAGGGGGTTTGATGATCTTTGTGCGAATTGGGTCGTACCAGATTATACCAGGCTTGATAGGAGGCTACCCGCCGATGAAAATCCTGGATATTAGCAAAGTTTTCCAGGTCGAAGAATTCGGTTTCGATGGTCGCATGTACGGTTTCCACATCACTATTATAGCTCCAGGCACCCGGTGGGATGCGTTTATGCACGGCTCCGAATCCGGCTACGACGGCCTCGATTCCGTCTCGGGTTCGGTCTCCCCGGTAGCAGCCGATGAATTCCGAACCGTTGTCCGTCTGTGTTTTCATGCCTTCCAGTTCGATTCCACAGTCTTTCAGATGCTGACAAAGAATCTGAGCAAACAGACAAGCATAGTAGGCGCTCTTTTTGGGATGGCCAAGGAACATCGTATCCCCCTGGTGAGGATACGGTGTATGACGGATCGAAGGTGGAAAGAGCTAAGAAAGGTATGGCAAGGGCAGGGTTAACCCTGCCGCCCAACGTCCCATAAACTATGGAGAACAAAAAAGATAGAGAGTTTGCCATCGGATTCAAATAACAAAACCCTCGATGACGATAGACTTTAACAAAACCAATTATCATCGAGGGCTTCTATGATTGCTTATGAGTATCATATCGTCATCAAGGCTATGAAACATAAAGCGGATAAATTTGATCTGCGGCTGAAAATGGTCCGCTATGCCCTGGCGGAGGGAGTCAAACCCGCCGCCCGGGCGTTCGGCACCACGGCTAAGACCGTGCGGAAATGGCTCAGCCGCTACCGCCAGGAACGCCTGAGCGGCCTGCACGAACTACCGCGGATCCCCTTACACTGTCCGCATAAAACCCCGCCGGCCCTCGAAAAGCAAGTGGTGCGGCTGAGGAAACAATATCCCTTTATGGGGGCCAAAACCCTGAAGCGGGAACATGACCTGCCCTGTTCCCATGAGGCCATTCGCCGGATCCTGCGGGAACACGATCTGGTCAAAAAACGATATACCAAACAGAAACGTAAACAAGATCTGCGGAACGTAAAACGGCATTGGAAGCTCTTTGGACAGCTTACCATCGATACCAAGGAATT
>JAKJEP010000160.1 GCA_022705365.1 Planctomycetota bacterium
TAGCAGAAAATCATCCGTTATGAAGCTCATGGTCACACCGTATAGGTTGAGGCGGAGGTGTCGCCGCCTCTGCCGGTCCAGTTGGTATGGAAAAACTCGCCGCGCGGCCGGTCCACCCGCTCGTAGGTATGAGCGCCGAAGTAATCCCGCTGGGCCTGGAGCAGGTTGGCGGGCAGGCGTTGGTGGCGATAACCGTCATAGAATGCCAGGGCCGCACTGATAGTGGGCAGGGGAATGCCCAATTCCACCGCCGTCATCACCACGCGGCGCCAGGCGGATTGGGCGGTTTCGACGGCGCCGCGGAAGAAGGGATCGAGCAGCAGGTTCTCCAGGGCCGGATTCCGGTCGAAGGCCTCTTTGATTTTGCCCAGAAAGACCGAGCGGATGATGCAGCCGCCCCGCCACATCAGGGCGACGCCACCGTAGTTGAGGTTCCAGCCGTATTCCCGGGCGGCGGCCCGCATGAGCTGGTAGCCCTGGGCATAGCTAACGATCTTGGCGGCGTAGAGGGCCTGTTGCAAATCGTTCACAAACGATTTCGTGTCACCTTTAAAGTGGGCGCTGGGGCCGATGAGAATTTTCGAGGCGTGAACCCGCTCCTCCTTGAGGGCGGAAAGGCAGCGGGCGAACACCGCCTCGCCGATGAGCGTGAGCGGCTGGCCGAGGTCCAGGGCGGCGATGGCGGTCCATTTGCCGGTGCCCTTCTGGCCGGCGGTATCGAGAATGAGGTCGATGACCGCCCGGCCCTGCTCGTCGTAATAGGCCAGGATGTCGCGGGTAATCTCGATCAGGTAGGAATCCAGCGGGCCGCGGTTCCAGTCGGCGAAGGCCTGGTGCATCTGCGGATTGGTCAGGCCCAGCCCCTCCCGCATCAAGTGATAGGTTTCGCAGATCATCTGCATATCGCCGTATTCGATGCCGTTGTGGACCATCTTGACGAAATGGCCGGCGCCGTTCTCGCCCACCCAGTCGCAGCAGGGCCGGCCGTCGGGGGTATGGGCGGCAATCTTCTGGAAGATAGGCTTGACCGCCGGCCAGGCCGCCGGGGAACCGCCGGGCATGATGGAAGGGCCGAGCAGGGCGCCTTCTTCGCCACCGGAGACGCCGGTGCCGATATACAGCAGCCCTTTCTCCTCGACCTGCCGGGTCCGGCGGATGGTGTCGGGGAAGTGGCTGTTGCCGCCATCGATTATTATGTCCCCTCTTTCCAGGAAGGGCAGGAGCTGATCGATCACTTCATCGACGGGCCGACCGGCCTTGACCATGATCATGACCTTGCGGGGCCTTTCCAGAGAGGCGATAAAATCCTTCACCTCGTAGGCGGGGATAATATTCTTATCTTTGGCCCGGCCCTGGGCAAACCGGGCGGTTTTTTCCGCCGTGCGATTGTACACGGCGACCGTGAAACCTTTGCTTTCCATGTTCAGGACCAGGTTCTCGCCCATCACGGCCAGGCCCCACAGCCCGATATCGACTTTTTTCATCGGTAATCATCTCCTTTTTCAACGTTAAACCCGTTTCTCAGGCGGTATATTTTGCCAAATCCTCGCGGTCCCATAGCTCCAACTGCCGCCAGATAGGTTCGTCGGGTTCTTTCCGAGACATGTTTTCGGCGAAATGCAGATTCAGCCGCAGCGCCCGGATGTATTTTTCTTTGGCGGCCCAGAGGCCGGAGCCGGGGGAACTGATATAGAATATTTCCTGCCCATGGACGGTATTGAAGCCGTCCTTGAGTTTGGCGGGATTATATAATTCCAGGGCTACCTTGGGGTCCAGATAGCGGTAGCCGACCTGCTCGATCTCCTGCCGGGTGAGCTTGCCGGGGGCATAGGTAATGGTAAATCGGCCTTCGGAGGAACCGTGAATCAGGTGGGCGGCGGCGACGCCTAGCCCCCCTACCACTGGATCGGTCTGATAGGCACGGAGGGCATTGGGGGTGCCCTTGTACCCATACTTGCGAATAATGCCATCGACCACCTTCTGCTCGCCGAACCGTTCGACACCGGGGGCAATGACAATCAGCTCGCCCCCGTCCGCCACCGCCATGCGGTTGCGATACACGGCCTTGTTGCTGACCCAGGTGCTCTTGAACTCCCTCTCGTCCATATGGCAGACTACTTTGGTCAGCGGCTTGTCGAAAAGCCGGATGGTATGCTCGCGGGCGTAGCGGGCGGCACGAATATACGGCTCGATACCATCCCCGATATAAAACCCGGTTACCGCCAGGGGGCCGCCGGGCTGGGGGGTTTTGACAAGCTGCACATAGACATCGGCCACCTGCCCCAGGAAATCCCGCTGGGCCGCATTGTAGCAGCCGCGCAGCGGGGTAATCATCTGACCGAGATTATTTTCGATGCCATAGGTGGCCGCCGCCAGATGGGAGGCGCAGATCATCGGCCGGCCGCCCAGGCCGATGAAGTAATTCTTGTTGTGGTTGGAAAAGCCCAGCACCTCATGCGGCACGACCTGGCCGATATTGAACACAAAATCATACCCTCCCTGCCGCACCGCCCGGTTGATCACGACGGGAATGGCCCAATCGACCTTGCCGCCGGTGGCGTAGTGAACAAATTCCCTGCTTACCTCCCCCAGCACTTCACAGGAATTCTGCCAGTCGTGGGCATGGATTCGCTCGTTCGGAATATCGCCGAACATCCACTGGTTTTCCGCCGGCGTATGGGGGACGTGCTGGCCCAGGGTGGGAATTACATCCACCTGGCAGCCGGGACCCAGGGCATGGTACAGATGGTTCGTCAGCATACCAGCGCCCGAATGATACCGCGTCAGATCCGGCGGCAGAATCAAGACCTTTTGAATGGGACGGCCGATCCGTTTGCGGACCTCGACAACCATGCGGTCGATCATCGCCCGCTGGGCGGCTTCGTCGATCACACAACCTTCCTGGTAAAACCACATAATTGAAACCTTTATTGCTGGTTTATTTTTTCCACGGCGGAACCGCGGGCAAATGCCGGTCAAACTCGGCAATCAATTCTTCTTCATAACTTCCGGCGTAGCGGACCGCGAAAAACCGGTCCATCGCCTCCTCGTAAAATCGCTGCCAGGACTGCTCCTCCCGTCCCGGAACAATCGGATAGAACAGGGCCTGATTGGCCCGGGCCGCCTTCAGGTCGCCGGGGGCGTCGCCGATCATCAGCATCCGGGCCGGCCCATACTTGCCGTCGGCGGCATAGCGGATATGTTCGGTCTTGGTCCCCAGCTCCTGGCCGGCAAGGTACTCGGCAAAACCGTCGATCCGGTGTTCCTGCCATTCCCGCAGCAGGGCTTCGGTCGGGGTCTGCGATACCACAAAGACATCCGCCCGCAAGCGAAGCTGTTCCAGGCTCTCCCGCACATAAGGAAACGGCGGGATATTTTTGGCGATATCGGCGACGGAGGTATTGACCGCCTCACTCCAGCGGAGGGCCTGGGCCAGGACCGGATCGCCGGTTTTGGCCGCTTCCGCTTTTAAGGCGGGATTGCCCAGTTTGGTCTCCCTTTGAATCCAATCCCGCAGGGACTGCGCCGCCGGGATTTCCACCTGGCGTTTGCGGACTTCCGGTCGTTCCGCCAGCAGGTCGAAAACCATCGTCAGGGCCGGCCAGCGATTGATCCCCCGCCACTGGCTGTAGAGGTTGACAAACTCCGCCGTTTCCCGGACGTATTTGCTGACCGCCTGCAAGTTCCAGTGTTTCACAATATTGGGTATGAAACACTCCTTTTGCTTGATCTCCATCGTATCAAAGACACAGCCATCGGAATCGATACCCACGAAAAAATCATGGTGGGGCCGGTAGTCCTTCAGTGGTTTTGCCGCATCCGTATGCGTCATCATGATCTCCTGATTATATCGGCCCGCCCGCCGTTATACAACTTTTCCCGGCCTGCGAAATACTCAAACACCTCCATAGGCAGAAAATCCGCCATCGACCGGCACGACAATCCCGGTCACAAATTGGGCGGCGTCGCTGATCAGCCAGCGGACCGTGCCCAGCAAATCCTCCGGAGCGCCGAAACGGGCCATCGGGGTATGGTCGATGATCGAGCGGCCGCGCGGGGTCAGGTCGCCGGTTTTCTCCTCCGTCAGCAGAAACCGGTTTTGCTCGGTCAGAAAGAAGCCCGGGGCGATGGCATTGACCCGAATCCGGGGGGAGCAGGTCTGGCAGACATGCACCGCCAGCCATTGCGTGAAATTCGACACGGCCGCCTTGGCGGCGGAATAAGCTGGGACTTTCGTCAGCGGGCGGAAGGCGTTCATGCTGGAAACGTTCAAAATCACGCCGCTGCCCCGGCTGGCCATATCCCGGGCAAAAATCTGTGTCGGCAGAATCGTGCCGATCAGATTCAAATCCATAACCTGACGAATCGCCTCCAACGGGATATCGAATACCGGCAATTCCGCGGACGTCGTCGCCGCTTTGTTATTGCCGCCGGCGCCGTTAATCAGGATATCCGCCGGACCCCACTGGGCGGTAATCCGGTCCCGTGTCTTCTGTAAATTCTCTCGCTCCAGTACATTACAGGATAGCGGCAGCGCCGCCCCCCCCTCCGCCGCAATCCGGCTAGCCACCCGAACCAGCGGTTCTTCCCGCCGGCCCAGCAGGGCCACCTTCGCCCCAGCCCGGGCCAGGTCCTCGGCTACCGCACTGCCCAATACGCCCCCCCCGCCGGTGATGACGATTACTTTTCCTGTCAGATCAAATAGTGTATCCATCGTTTTCTTCCAGTAACAACGCCAGCGTCAAAAGCCTTCGCCCCCTTGTTATGAGGGAGCCAGAGCCGTTTTTGGAGGTCAGAATCGCCTTTTGCCGGTTCCGTCTGTTTTAGGATGACCATATCGACTTTTGGCGGTTCCGTCAACAAGGAGCCGGCCCGCCCAGTGAAGACTGCCGAAAGGACAGCGGCTGAATTTGCTGGCAGGGAGAAGGGGCGGCAGATAAAATGGGAGAGTATGTGGTTATCCAACGCGGAATTTGACCGGTATGTGTGCCAGGCGATCGACTCGCTGGAGGAGTCTTTCCGAAACTACATCGAGGAGGTGCCGGTCATTGTGGAGGATGTGCCGGATGAGACGGTGTGCGAGGAAGTGGGATTAAAAAAATCGGAGGTCCTGTTGGGGCTGTTTCGGGGGGTGCCTCTGAACCGGCAATCGGTCGAAACCGTGGGCTTACACAGCCCTAATCAGATATTTTTATACCGCCAAAACATCCTGAAATGCTGCCGCAGCGCCAAGCAGGTGGCGGAGCAAATCCGCAAGACGGTGGTGCATGAATTAGGTCATTATCTGGGATTTTCGGAGGCGGAACTGCGGAAATACCGGTATTAACCCGCATTTCTCACGGACTTTCGATTTTCAGCGGTCTTTTTGCCCGCCTTCTTCGTTCTCGTCGCTATCTGTCCTCAACATATATTCTTATATGCCTGCGGAAGATAGCTCCTGCGGCCTCGAAGACGGACAAAAATTCACGCTGAAAACAGACTGTCGAAGCAGGCGACGCGAAAATAGTACATAAGACTTACTGCATCATGGAGTTATCAATATATTAGTCAAAATCCCGTGAGAAATGCGGGTTAACAGGGTATTTTGATTATTTCTTCTTGCAAGGCGGGGTTGGCCGGGTATAATGGGAGGAGAATCTTGTTTATCGTAAGATATTGAAGTAAAATAATTTACAAACCATGCCGAAAGAAGCGGGCCAATGGGAGCCGGTTTTTCTGCTGGCGGTAAGGGCAGAGGAAGCGCCGGCAGAATAAAAGGCGATACGGAGTTGGAAAAGCGAAGATCAATTGTTTTGACGAATACTGCCTGATTGGCTTATAATATAATGTTGAAGTTTTTTATGGTACATACCGAGTAATGCGGCCATACAAGGAAAGGGACTGTAGTCTATGGCAAAGATGTTTTACAGTCAGGAAGAAGTCCAGGCAAAATTAGGACGAAGCACCGACGAAATCAAAAAGATCGTGGCGGATGGGAAATTGCGCGAGTTCCGTGACGGCAACAAGATTATGTACAAAGTGGATGAGGTGGATAATCTGGTTTCGGAGCTGGGGGGCGACTCCGGGGAGATCGGTCTGGCCCCCAGCGATACCGGCACCCAGATCAACCTGTCGGCCAGTGATACGGGCAGCCAACTGGGGCTGGCCCCCAGCGGCGATACGGGCAGTCAACTGGGATTATCCGCCAGTGACTCATCGGACCAGATCGGTCTGGATGACACCGGCGAAGCGGCCGCCAGCAAGGATGATACGGTCATTACCAGCTACGGGGTAAATGCTCTGGAAGATTCCAGCAGCATTCTGGAGTCGGTGGATCCGATGGGGCAAACCCAGATCGCGCCGGAATTCGATGATCAGGTCAGTCTGGACAGCGGCAGCAGCGGCAGCGGCCTGCTGGATCTGACGCGGGAAGCGGATGATACCAGTCTGGGCGCGGAACTGCTGGAAGAGATTTATCCCGGCAAGGAAGAAGGCGCGATTGAAACCCAACTGCCCAGCGATGTGCCGGTCATGCCGGAGGTGGGCAGTTATTCGTCGATGGAAACCCCATCGCCGGTCCAGCAGGAATACGTCAAGATGGTGGAAGTGTATGACCCGACCAGCGGACCCTACGGGATCATGATGATCGTGCCGTTTCTGGTGCTGATCCTGCTGGGCTTGCTTGTGGCATCGGGGACCCAGGAGGTTCGCCCCCAACTGCTGGAAGGGGTCGTCCCTTATATCTGGTATGTGACCGGCGGCGCGGCGGCGGCGGCCATTCTTATTTGCCTGATAGGAAATTTTCTGGCGACCAAGCCCCCCAAACCTGCCAAGGTCAAAACCAAATAAAACAGTTACCCTGAATACAAAAACGCAGGGTTTGGAAACCATACGTTTTGAAAGTCTGATAACGGCGTCGATGCCGTACACGCGAAAGGAGTATTTTGTATGAAATCAGTGGTGTGTCTGGGAGTACTTTTCTTTGGTTTTTCCGCGATGGCTCTCTCCGGCGGGTGTGCCTCGAAAGCGGAGCTGGATCGCTGTGTTCGGCGGAATGCCCTGGCGCAGGAACGGATTGAAGGGCTGCTGGCGGCCCAGGAGGAAGAGCGGAAGCGGCTGGAACAATGCCAGCAGGAGCTGGAACTGGTATCAAAGAAGGGCGGGTACTGGCAGGAGCAGATGGACGCACTGCAAAGGACGCTGGCGGAGAAAAATGCGCTGATCGATCAGCTCACCGCGCAACTGGGCCAGACGGCACTGCCGCCGGAGCTGAGCAACGCCCTGGCGGACTGGGCCAAGGACTCGGATCTGGTTACGTATGACGAGAAGACCGGTATTGTCCGCTTCAAGAGCGATCTGCTGTTCAACAAGGGAGAAGATACGGTGCAGGCGGACGCCCAGGGGCAACTGGAAAAACTCAGCGGCATTATGAATACGCCGGCGGCGGAAGGCTTTGATATCCTGATTGTCGGGCATACGGATGATTTGCCCATTCTGAAACCGGAGACGCGGGCCAAACATCCGACCAACTGGCATCTGTCGGCGCACCGGGCGATTGCGGTGGAAAAGATTCTGGCCCAGGTGGGGC
>JAKJEP010000161.1 GCA_022705365.1 Planctomycetota bacterium
CCTCGGTGTCGCGGACGTGCCGGGTCTTGTCCGAGCCCATCGCGACCGAGACGTCGGCGTTCTTCATGGCGAAGGTGCCGCCGAATCCGCAGCACTGGTCCATTTTATCCAGCGGGAGGTATTCGATGCCTTCGATGGAACGGATTATATCAATCGTGACCTGGGGGGCCAGATGGATGCCGCGGCTGTGGCAGGAATAGTGATAGGTTACTTTGCCCACGGCGTGAGGGTGGTGGGCACGCAGGTCGGTGCGAAGAATTGTGGTGATGAATTCGGTGAACTCGAAGGTTTTGGCCACCAGATTTTGGATACGGGGCAGATCGGGATCGTTTTGGAAGAGGACCGGGTAATAATCGCGGATCATGGCGGTGCAGGATGCGGAGGGGGAGACGATACAGGGGCTGTCGGCGAAGGTGTCGAGGAAATGGCGGGCTAGGAGTCGGGCCTGATCGTGGTAGCCGTTGTTGAATTGCGGCTGGCCGCAGCAGGTCTGGCTGGGGGGCAGGTCCACTTCGCAGCCGATGAATCGCAGCAGGCGAACCGCGGCCAGGGCGGCGTGGGGGAAGAAACTATCGGTCAGACAAGTGGTGAAGAGTGATACGCGGGAAGAAACCGCGGAAATTGCAGCATTGTCCATCAAACACCTGCCAGCTAGTACGGGTTATGCAAAAAAAACGGCCATCCAATCCGTGGAGTATAGCACGCCGTCGATTGGATGGCCAGTTTGATTTTTGGGGGAGTTACAGATTACGAATCACATCGAAATTTCCGGTAGAGCTGAAAGAGGTTTTAATATCACCGGCAGAATAGAAACCGAAATTTTCACCGCTGCCGGTAAGAATGGTATTGCCTTTTACCTTCATCATACCGCTGCCGGCGGAGTATTTGGCATTGGAGGGCAGCAGGCTATACAGGCCGGCGTAGATATTTTCAGTCATGGCACCGGCGGCGACATAGGTATTGCTGAAGGTGCCGCCGAAGCTAAAGCTGCCAATGGTGCCGGTTTGCAGGGTGTCATCCAGGAAAGAGGCCAGATCGGTACCGATGTCATAGCCGGCCAGGACGAAGGAATCGGTGACATTGTTTTTGATCTTGACTTTGCCGATGGAATCTTGGACGCTGATCAGGGCCTGATCGAGAGTCAGGGCGCTGATGGACTTGATGCTTTGTGCCCGGATCGAACCGCTGATATTGCCCTTGACGGTAATATTCTTAATAGCGGCACTGTCCAGACTGTCGGCGATTACATCGGCGCCCAGATTGCCGGCGGAGATTTTGACCTTGTTAATGCTGGAAGCCATCAAGGCACCGCTGCTGTAGGAAGCGGCCTGGAAACTCTTGACGGTTCCGGCCAGATCGAAGGAGACGTTATTGGAAATGGAATTTACCTTGATGTTCATGGCTTTCGAAGAAGCGGCGGCGGTGCGGATGTCCACGTTGTCCATGATATTGTTCATGAGCAGTTTGTTGAGTGAGCCGTTGATGTCGATTTCAAAGTAACCAGCATCGGTAAGCCCCTGGCTCAGGGAAACCATCGGAGCGACGATGCTGCCCAGGTCGCTGCTGGAGAAGATATGGGCCACACTGCTGCCGGTGCCTTTGACATTGATTTTGAGGGTTGAGGAACTGGTGGTACCTTCCAGGATGATATCCCGAATGTCAGCGCCGCCGGCTTTACCGTTATTGAGGTAAACCAGTGCCGTACCCTGGCTCAACGAGACTTCGACCAGGTCCCCGTCCTTATCAAAGAAGGGCAGCGAGGCTTTGGGGGTGACCAGCAGAGCCTTACCTTCGCTGGAGCCGTACAAATCGATGGTATAAGCGGATTCATCCGGGTCATTGGTCTGGAGCGTCAGGACCGAATGAACGGAACCATAAGTATCGGGATTGTAGGTGACGCTGAAAGTGTAGGACTGCCCGACCGGTATAATCAGTTCGCCGCCGGGCAGGCTGGTAGAGAATTGGCTGCCCACGGACCAACTGTAAATAACCAGGTCCGCGCTGTAACTGGTATCGGGTTCATTGGTGATGACAATCTGGGTGGTTGCGGTTTGCCCCACGTTAATGTTCTGGAAGGTCAGGGAATGCACGGAGGAAGAGGGATCTGCCGGAGTGTGAACATCGATTTCCGGGGTGACGGCGGCGGCCAGCAGAGTGATCTGGCTTTGGCCGGCGTTGCTGTTGATCATCATGGTGCCGTTGAAATTGCCATATCCCAGTTCCAGGGAAGAGGCGAAGGTTACATCGGCCCGGATTTTTTCACCGGGCAGGAGGGTTTGGTTGACGGTGACCGTTTGCGTACCGGAGGAGGCGAACCGGAATCCCGCGCCCTGAATGGCAAGGCTGCTGATATAGAGTTCGACGTTGCTGTCATTGGCAAGGAAGACGCCGCCGGAGAGAGAGTTGCCGACGAGGGCGGTACCCAGCGCCAACTGGGAGTTTTGCAGGACCTGGCTGTTTAGTTCCGTAACCAGTACGGAAGGAGTGCCGGCATAGCCGGTCAGATCCACCGAATATATCCCGCTATTACTGTTAATCACCAGGGAGTCGTGGAGGTAGCCGTTTCCCTGCGCCAGGAACTGGACATTCAGAACGACGGATTGACCCGGGTTAATCAGAATATGAGTGGTGGGAATTTGCGAATCGGCGGGTGTGGCCGAGAAATAGCTGGTACTCAAGCTCCAGTTGAGAATTTCCAGGATATCCGTTCCGTTGTTTTGCAAGGAAACGGTGGCGATCTGGGAGGGTTGATTTACCGGCAGGGAGCCGAAGTGCATTTTGTAATCATCGGGGATACCGATGGAGTCGGTCAGGGCTAGCTGGGAGGCGATTCCTGCCGCATTTACGTGGAGGGCGTAATCGCCGGTGCCATTATTGCTCTGGATAAACAGGGTATCCGAAACCGATCCGGTAATGCCGGCGGTAAAGGTAACAGTGAAATCCTGGGAGACGCCGGGGGCCAGAGAGATGGGGGTGGCCGGAGCCTGCAAGGCGAAACCCTGATTGTCCGTCAGCCAGGTGAAATTATTGATATTCAGCGTTTGATTGCCGTTGTTATATAAGGTGAAGGTGACCGGGCTGGAGGTTTGCCCCACCGGGATATTGCCCAGTTCCAGGGAATCATCGTTGGCGGTGCCGGAGTTTTCATAGAGGATCAGGTCCGTCCCGATGATGGTGCCCTGGAGAGAAGCGGTGTAGGTTACATTTTCGCTGGTTTTGAAAACCAGGGAATCGGTCAGCGTTACGGTTCCGTTCACTTCGAAGCTCTGGGGGGCGAATTGTATGGGGATAATGACTTCTTTCCCCGGTTTGATCGTAATGGTTTGGCCGGGAGACTGGCTGTTCAGGAGCTGGAAGTTTTGACCGGCGGTAAGGGACCAGTTGACGAGGTTGACGTTTTCGCTGCTCCAGTTGTACAGTTTGACATATTCAATTTGGGGTGAAGCGCCGCCGCTGACCCAGGTGCCCATATCCAGTTTCAGATCATAGGGATCGCCGATGGTATCGGTGGCGAAGGTTTGGTAGGGTGAGAAGTTCAGCAGATCCGAGACGAACGTATTATTGGTGGTATCCGTTTCGACCAGGGTATTGTCCGGATTGACAATAGCGATGATGTACCGCTGGGCTTCCACCGGCAGGCCGGTTTTGGCAATGAAATCGGGAATATTCAGGGAGCCGCTAAACAGGAGGCTGCCATCGCGGGTCGGAGCCAAATCGGTTATGCTGCCGATGAGGGTGTCGGTTTGCAGGTCAAAAGCTGCGTCTTCGCTCAGATAAAATACGACCATCATGTCTTCATTGATGTTGCCGGGTCCCAGGTTGTAAATGGTGGAGGAGATGGATAACGGCCGGCCGGATGAGAAGTGACTGGTGAAGACAGTATCCGGGAATTCCAGGCTATTGACCATGAGGTCACCGGAAATGCCGGTCCCCTGCAGAATCACGGTCTGAGTGGTTTGGGAAGCCCCCTGGATGGTAAGGGAGCCTTCGTTCAGGCCCGGTTTTCGGGGCTGGAAATAGACGGGGATGGAGACGGTGTTTCCGGGGTCAATTTCCAGGATGGAACCAACATTGGTTATTGATAAATCAAAAGAGGTCTCTTCCGGGGCGTTCCAGATACCCTCTGACCAGTATTCATATTCAGACCAGGTTTGAGCGGCGATTGTATAAGTTCCGCCCTCGTACAGTATCAAATCATAGGTTTCCGTTTTATCGAGGTTTTTATAGGTTTCCGTAAGAATCGGAATTCCCTGCTCATTGAACACTGCGAAATCCAGGTAACTGTCAGCCGTAAGAGCGATTTCCATCTGCGTGCCGAAGATATCGGTTCCCGCCGGAGCGGTAAATTGAATCCAATCGGTATTGTGTTCCAAATTGAGGTGCGGATCTTCCGTGGTGAGAAGGATGTCCTCGAAATGGAACGAATTGGATTTTGCCGGCAGGGCAAATTGCGGTAATGCCTTGGCTCCCGTTAACGAGACGGCGGAAACACGCAATTCATAGGGACGCTGGGAACTTTCTTCTGATTCATCCTCGATATCCGCCGCGAGATAATACCGGCCGGCGGCAGAGGTTATAAAGGAATCGATATATTCCGCCTGCCAGGAGTAATACAATTCATTGTCTTCCGCCACGATATTGCCGTACGCATTATAGACTCGCATGCTGGTTACCTGCACGTTGTAGCAAGTGGCGGATATATTGACCTGAGAATTCGCCGGCGCATCAAAGTAGAACCATTGGGTGCCGGATGCATCTCCATTGCTGCTGTTCCAATACCCTTCCATGAAGGCGACCCCGGTTTCCAGCTCGATCGCCTCATGGATGGCGAAGCCTTCCGGAAGCTGGGGAACGTTCGGAGTTTGCAGATAAAAAGAATCACCGTTGATCTGAATCTTGTTCAAATGAATGGTTTCATCACTGGTATTGGTGATATAAATGTATTCAGGGCCGGTTGTTATATCGACCGGAGTATCGGAAAAGGAAATTTCTTGATCGGTATCCGGGATGACGGAATCCCGAATGACCATTTCGGTTTTTAAAAGCAGGGTGAGAGCATGGGCCAGGGTATTGTTGTTGTCATTGGTTTCGGGGATTTGATTTTCGGGATCGATTACCGCCATGACATAAAAAGATCCTTCTAAATCGGCCGGAAGGGTGAGGCTGCCATTATAGGTAACGGATTGACCGGCTAAAATTGGTCCGTCCAGAGTGGCATTGCCCAGGAATAAGTCCGTTGGCTCGTAGGTGGTATTGGTACTTAAGTAGAATCCGAGGACGGGATCCGAAAAGATATGGTTGGCCTGATTGTTTTTCACCCGGGCGGAAATAGTCAGGGAATTCCCGGAAATCAGGATGGCCGGATCCGGATTATTGGGGAAAGCCAGTTGGGTGACTATCAGGTCGCTGGGAGGAATCGGCAGGCCTTCCCCGTGCAGGGAAATCGTTTCGGTATAGGTATCCGGTAAGGCATTGGAAAAAATCTGGAATGTCAGATCCGCCTGCAAATCTCCAACTTTCTGGGCTGTAAACCAGACCGGGACCGAGGCGGTTTCACCGGGATCCAGCACAAGGAGGGTCCCTGTTTGGATTATGGTACTTTGATCAAAGGAAAAACAGTTGGCATTCGTGCCGGTCAGGCCGGGCGCGATGGTAATTATATTGTCGCTGAGATTTTCAATAATGGCATATTGAGGCTCATTTGCGGAAGAGCCGGCAAGAATGGGATCGTATTCAATCAAATGGTCCGTAGTTGGCGCGTCTGAATCCGTCAGGTAAATGCCGTGGGGGGAGAAAAGGACCGGAACTGAGGCCAAAATATTATTTGTTTCCAGCTGCTCGTCGATTTTCAGGTCCGGATCAGCCACTGCCAGGATATAAAAGGGTCCGCTGGTATCGGCAGGGATATTGTTTAATAAGACATTTTGTGCATGGAGCGAGTTGCCGGCTGCCAAAGTATTCTGAGAATCTTTGCTGCTCAGAAATATATCCGAAGAATCCAGAGCGGTATCCTGGCTCAGATAGAATCCGATGATCGGATCGGTGGGGAAAGCGTCGCCGGCTCCGATGTTGGCAATGATGGCATGGGCATATAACGGATTGGAAGTTAACTGCAGGTTATGCGGGCCCAAACCGGTAAGGTTCATATTTGTGATCGTCAAATCACTCGGCAGGCCGGTACCAAACAGGCGGACTTTGCTGTTGGCTTCGTCCGGCAGCCCCTCGGCGGTTATATGCAGATACAAGCCGGCTTCCTGCAGGCCTCTGACGGTCGGGGAAAACCGAAGTCCGTCCACAGCCAACTGCTGGCCGGGCTGGATCTTGGTAGTGGTAAGGGAGGGTGCTTCGAATGCCGGGTCATTAGTGGACAGACTGGTGATGAAAATGGGTGTCGGATTATTATTCTGGATGGTGAGGCTATAGGAGTTTGAACTGTGTCCTATGCCAACTGCGCCAAAGTTCATAGTCTGGTCATTGGGATCCCCAATCGTGTCAATAATAGCGATATTATCGAGCAATGACAGCAGGAAACGAGTTTCAAGGGCTTCGAGATGCAGCATAATTATACCTCAATTAGATTCCATATACGGAGAAAACACAAATTTATCCCCGTGCGGATGGAATACCTATATTTTAATATAGTATAATACCTCATTTATGGCTGGACACTATCTGCGGCAAGTCTATTATTTACAATGCCTGATTGCCATTATCCTACCAAAAGGATCCCCGGTACGTCAAGAGTTTTTATGAGCAAATGTTCAGAATAATGCATGCTATCTGCTTATTTGTGATACTCTTGCTTTCTCCAGGCGACATTCAATGATTCCAGGGGATATAGGGGATATAGGGGATATGGGGATTGTACCGGTTATTGGGCAGGAATATTTGCCCATTTTAAGAAATTGGAATTTTCCCACCTCCCAAGGGAATTTTCAGGCAAATTTGGTTGACAGGTGAAAGATTTTTCTTGGTTTTGGAAAGGGAATATGTTATAAAGGCGGAAGTTAGGGCAATGCCGGGTATTTTGGAACGTACTGGCTAGGAGAAAAAGAAAACGGGGGTTTGTAATTAGATTGGTGTTGAACACAAGAGATAAAGAGGTAAATCCAATTTTCGGGAGAAGACTATGACAGTATCTGGTTATTTACAAAAGAGGTTATGTTCATTTTTTGTATTTCTGGTTTTGGGTCTAATGAGTGTACCTGCGGCCCAGGCGACTACGGCGTACCCCGGACTGCTGGAAAAGTTCCAGCCGGATGGTACAAAGATTTTGCTTCGGATTCGCGGGGATGAGTATTATTCCTGGCTGGAGGATCAAAATGGTTATACTATCGTTTGGAATCCGGCTACCGATACCTATGTTTATGCCGAGTTAGAGGACCCCCAAACGCTAGGGCCGACGAATCTGGAGGTAGGGAAAGTCGATCCGCAAGCGTCAGGATTGCAGAAAAATATCCTTCCATCCCGTGAGGTTCGGGTGCAAAAACGGCAGGAGGCACAGGAGGCTGCCCGGCAGATTCAAAAAGCGGTCTCAGCGATTGCTCCGGCGGGAGTTTTTA
>JAKJEP010000162.1:0-4558 GCA_022705365.1 Planctomycetota bacterium
GATTATGATGAGTTGCAAAAGCTTGTAACCGTCGATCACTGGGGGCAACTGGGTTTCACCAGTTTGTTCAGTGCGTTCCATTACTGCAAGAACCTCGTTTCGGTACCGGCCACCTCGGACGGGCTTGAAGCCGTTAACGATATGAGCTGGATATTTGCTCAGGCAGAGATATTCAACGGTAACATTAGTAGCTGGGATACCTCCTGTGTCACCAACATGACCGGGATGTTCGAAGGTGCAATGTCATTCAATCAGCCTATTGGTAACTGGAATACTTCCCGCGTCACTGACATGAACCAAATGTTTTGCGATGCTTGGGCGTTCAACCAGCCTCTAAGCGGCTGGGATACCTCCCATGTCATCGACATGAGCAGCATGTTCTGGAGTGCTTCATCGTTCAATGGTGACATTAGCAACTGGGATACCTCCCATGTTACCAAGATGAGTGCTATGTTCGCCTGGGCGGACTCATTCAACCAGGATATCGGCGGCTGGGACACTTCCAGTGTCACTCACATGGATGAAATGTTCTACGATGTTTCTTCGTTCAACCAGCCGATCGGCGGCTGGAATACGTCCAGTGTCATCTACATGGACTATATGTTTTACCATACATCGATGTTCAACCAGGACATCGGTGGCTGGAATACCTCAAACGTCACCAATACGAACGGGATGTTCTACCATGCCTCAACGTTCAACCAGGATATCGGCTGGTGGGATACCGCCAACATTACCGATATGTCGAGCATGTTCTACGAGGCATCGTCGTTCAAGCAGCCCATCGGTGATTGGAATACAACCAGCGTTACCGACCTGTCGTGTATGTTCTGCGATGCGTCCGCCTTCAATCGTGACATAGGCGGCTGGGATACTTCCAACGTCATAGATATGGGCGGTATATTTTGCTTTGCGGAGTCGTTCAATCAGGACATTAGCGGCTGGGACACCTCCGGTGTTACCGACATGAGCGGGATGTTCAGCGGTGCGTCGGCGTTCAACCAGGATATCGGCGGCTGGGACACCTCCGGTGTTACCGACATGAGCGGGATGTTCATCGGTGCGTCGTTGTTCAACCAGGATATCGGCGGCTGGGACACTTCCGGGGTAAAATACATGGAAAGAATGTTTGGATATGCATCCGCATTCAACCAGAATATTGGCGGCTGGGATACCTCCCTTGTCAGCCGTATGCAATATATGTTCTATAATGCTTCGTCGTTCAACCAGGACCTCTCCGGATGGTGCGTTACGAATATGATTCCCTATCTGCCGACTGATTTCGATACTGGTGCCAGCAGTTGGACGCTGCCGCGGCCGGTGTGGGGGACGTGTCCGTGAGGAAGTGTTGGCTGGTTTAAAAGTTGGCAAGGAAAGAACACCTCTCCACCTGCGGCGGGAAGGGGGGGCCGAGAGGCCATTTACCGACACGAGGTTGGTTGGCAAGCAAACGCTTCCGCTGGGTGCTGCAACAGACAATTCGGGTGATGAGTAGATACTCAGAAAACATGGTATAGTAATAAAGAAGGAGGCAGGCTGAAGGCTGAAATCAGAACGGGGGGAGATTGCGCGAAAACGGCCAGGGTAAATGGCCAAAATTGCGCAAGGTGAAAAAAATTTTTTTGAGGATTGACAAGGGATTACGTCATTTTCGGGCTAAAAAAATGGGAAAAACGTTGCGCAGTTGTGGACATAGGCCCTTATATAGAGAGACTATTTTTCGGATGAAAACAAAAATAAATACCGCCAATCCGACCAGATGAAGAATAAGAAAAGCGGTACCGGGGTGCTCAAAATGGTTATTTATTTTGCTAAAAGTGGTGTTTCAATATTGATTCGGTAAGTTAGAGTATCTACACTAGAAAAATGGCAGCGTCCGGAACTTGCCAGGAGGAAGGATGGCGCAGAGCTGGGGGGAAGACAGGAAGATATAAGATCGAATCGGAGAGTACGGAAAAAGCAAAACGGATGTATGTTCTTTAATAATATCAGGTTATGAAGGAAGCATAGGAATATTGCAGATTGGTTCAGGCGAAAGGAGAACGAATGTCAAGGAATGTAAGTGAAAGGACCGGTTGGACAGGATGGCTGGCGGAGCGGGGCCGGCAGTGGATGGTGTGGGCTGCTTTGCTGCTGCTGCCGGGTGCGGCGCTGGCGGATTTTCTGAGCGAGCTGGCGCGGCCGCATGAGGGGCGCAGCCGGCGGGAGACCTCCACGCATAAAATCAACGCCGAGGGGAAATTTGATCCCAACGGCGAGCCGGACGCCAACAGCAACTGGGATAACAAGAACGTGGAGCCGGGCAAGACCAAGGTTTTGATGGATGTGAAAGGGCCCGGGGCTATTACGCATATCTGGATTACGTTTCTGGGGCCTGAGCCGCAAAACTGGGCTAAGAAAGGGTCTGCCAATCATCAGGAGATGCTGCTGCGGATTTACTGGGACGGCAGCGAGCGGCCGGGGGTGGAAGCGCCGGTCGGGGATTTCTTCGCCAATTCCTTTGGGAAGCGCAGTTCGGTCATGAGTATGCCGGTGGTGGTGGAAGATGCGGATTCGTATAACTGCTTCTGGCATATGCCGTTCCGGAAGTCAGCGCGGATGGAGATCATCAACCAGAGCGACAAGCCCATCAGCCTGCTGTATTACAATATCGACTGGGTGCAAAAAGAGGTGGAGCCGGATGCACCCTATTTTTACGCCCAATATAAGCAGGAGTATCCCGTGGAATCCGGGAAGGATTACCTGATCCTGGAGACGGAAGGCAAAGGCCATTATGTCGGGACCGTGCTGAGCGTGCGGACCCGCAGTCCGTCGTGGTTTGGGGAGGGGGATGAAAAGATTTACATCGATGGGGAGGAAAAGGCCTCCATCTGGGGGACCGGTACGGAGGATTATTTTTTGAGCGCCTGGGGCCTGCAAACCACCAGTACACCCTACTTCGGGACGCCTTATTTTGACCAGTGGGGGATCGTGGGCGGCCACACCAGCGCCTACCGGTGGCATATCCATGATCCGTTTGTGTTCAACACCGGCATCAAGGTGACGATTGAGCATTACGGCTGGATGAGTCCGGATGAAAATCCTGACTTCAAGACCGATAGCTGGAACGAGCGGGAAGATGATTATTCCAGCGTGGCCTTCTGGTATCAGACGGGTAAGCCGACTTTCACAGCCCGCGCACCGGGTGCCAAGGAGCGGACGCTGCCGAATCTGGACCGGACGATTCTGGCAAAGGATTTCACCGATGTGAAATATCACGGGGCCGGAGAGGCCAGCGTGCAGGAGATGGATTATTTGTACCCGGATGGCCAGTTGTTCTATGCCCCGGCGGAGGCGACGGGCGGCTGGGTGGAAATTCCTTTTACGGTGGAGAAGAAAGAGCCGAAGCGGCTGCTGCTGGTGATGACCCGTGCCAGCGACTTCGGTAAATATCAGGCGTATCTGAACGGGGTGAAGCTGGGGGGGGTAATCGACCTGTATAATCCGACACTGGACAGCCGGGAATTTCATCTACTGGATTTCTGGCCGGAACCGGGCGACTATACGCTGCGGCTGGAATGTGTAGGTAAAAATTACCTTTCCGAAAGCAACAAGCTGGGAATCGAGTCGGTTCGCCTGCGGGAACGGCGGCCGCGCGTTACCACGTTCGGTCATGAAAAAGATAAAGACTGGAAGACCGAACCCAAACTATACAATTGATTTATCAGGGAACCTGCTATGACAGAAGATTTGATCAAGTCCATACAACAGGAAACCAGGGTGCTGGATATGCGGCGGCGGTCGGAATGTATGTATTATGCCTTGCGGGACCGACTGAATACGGTTTTGCCGATTGCGATGCGGGAGAATGGGATTGATATGTGGCTGATTTTGTGCCAGGAAGACAATCCGGACCCGGTGCACCGGACGATGCTGCCGATGGACTGCTGGACGCCGATCCTGCAAATCCTGCTGTTTTATGACCAGGGGCCGGAGAAGGGTATCCGGCGGGTGAATCTTTCGGGCACCGATACCAAGGATTTGTTCGAGCAGCCTTATAACGGTCAGGAAGAACCGCAGCAATGGGCTCTGCTCCGGAAATTGGTGGCGGAGCTGGACCCCCGGCGAATTGGAATCAATATCGGTTCGGTGCAGTGGTCGGCGGGGGGGCTGACGTATAACCTGCATCAGCAATTGCTGCAGAATCTGCCGGGCGGGTATGCCCAGCGGCTGGTTCCGGCGGAGCACGCCTGTACGCGGTGGCTGGAGACCTTTACGGCGGATGAGCTGCAGATTTATCAGCATGTGGTCCGGATCGCCCATCAGATCATCGTTCGCTGCTACAGCCGGGAGGCGATTATTCCCGGCGTGACTACGATTACGGATTTACGCTGGTACTACTGGCAGCAGTGTGCTGACCGGGGGCTGGAGGTGGCGTTCCTGCCCTATTTCCGGGTGCATCACAGCCCGGCCAATCAGCAGAAATACGGGAAGACCGACCCGGTCATTCGCCAGGGGGATATGGTGCACTGTGATGTGGGGATCCGGTATATGGGGTACAACAGCGATCATCAGGAGT
>JAKJEP010000162.1:4568-7556 GCA_022705365.1 Planctomycetota bacterium
TCGTGCCGGCGGGGCAGCGGGAGGCGCCGAAGGGGTTCCAGCAGCTTTTGCAGCAGGCCAATCGCTTGCAAGATGTGTTTATGGCAGAGTTCCGGGAAGGGATGACGGGCAATGAGCTGCTGGCGAAAATTTTGCAGACGGCGCGGGCGAAGGGAATTCCGCAGCCGAAGGTGTATTCGCACAATCTCGGCCATCTGCTACATGAACCCGGCCCGCTGATCGGGCTGCCGTGGCAGCAGGAGCGGTGTCCGGGGCGCGGGGATGTGAAGCTGGTCTATGACAGTTGTTTTGCCATGGAGTTGTGTGTGACCGATATAGTGCCCGAATGGGACAACCAGGAATTCCGGCTGAGCGTGGAACAGGATGTGGCCTTCACCCGGCAGGACGGCTGCCGGCCGCTTGACGACCGGCAAATCCGGTTCCATCTGGTTTGATGAGAAGGAGAAAGGAAATACGTATGAAAAACGGAGTACGTTTCGCGATCCCCTTCCTGTTCCTCGCCGCCGGGTGTTTGTCTGCCTATGCCGAGAAAGTTACTCCCCCTGTCATTGCGGCGCCGCCGGCCGGTGTGGAGGCGGATTACGGCTGGTATGTGTCCCAGTTTATGGATCACGGGAAATTCACGCCCATCGGGCCGGCGGGCGATCCGGCGGATGTGGCGGTATCGGCCAACGGGCAGATTTATTCCTCGTGCAACCTGGAGGGATATCATACCGGGCAGGGACTGGAGCCGCTGCCGGGGGTTACGCCGAATCTGATGCCGGAGGCCCTGGCCTTTGCCTTGTATGAGGTGGGAAAAGTCATTCTGATGGGGCAGGGTGAACCGGTGCGGCAGTCGCTGATGAATGACTGCCTGCCGATAGTTCAGTCGGTCTGGAAGCATGGTTCCTTCCTGATACATCAGACCGCCTTTGCCCAGCAGCTGCGCGGGGGGGAAATCATCACCGGCAAGGAACGGACGCTGGCCTGGGCGGCTCTGGATATTATCAATCGCGCCAAAGAAGAAAAGGAAATCACGCTTTTGGCCTTTTACAGCGGGGATGCGGCGAATCCCCGGCCGGAGCTGCAATTTCGGGATGGGGCTGTTTTTGACGGCGACAGTGCTATCCTCCGTGCTGCGGTGCCGGCGCATTTCAGTGTGGACTTTTGGCCGGTATTTCCCGCTGCCGCTGAAGTGGATCAGGGTGATCCGCTGGGTTTATTGCGTAGTCAGGAGGGGGTATTTAATGCCCTGGTCATCCGGGGTAAGATCGGCAGCGGGCAAACCGTTCGGGTCATCTTCAATCGGGCGTTTGCGCCGCAGGATACGGTTTTCTGGGAAGTGGAGGCGGAGGGGCCGGCGGTAACGGCGGAGGAACTGAGGGGTAAATCCCTTGAGCGGGAACTGCAAATCGTCAAACAGGAACACGCCCGCCGGGCCGGGATGGTTTCGCCCTTTGAAACGCCGGACCTGATTTTGAACAACATTTATACCAAGGCCATGCTGGACGGTTATTTTCTGACGCGGCGCTGGGACAAACAGTATATCGTTTTCGACTCGGTTATCTACCGCTGCCAGTGGGATGACGGCTGTGCGAAATGGATTTATGCCCTGAATCTGATGGGGGACCATGAGACCGCCGGGCGGCTGCTGGATACGATTTTTGCCCGGCAGGGACTGAACAAGCCGACCGGCACCCGCACGTTCGAGGGGTGTTTTTCCGATTATACCAATACCAAAGGGGACCAGGCCCGTGATTACAAGCTGGCGTCGTGGACCAGCGGGCCGGGGTGGGCCTTGTGGACGATGAGTCAGCACGCCCGGCTGTATAATGACCGTGCGTGGCTGGAACAACATAAGCGGCAGATCCTGGAGGGCTGCCAGTGGATTATCCGGGAACGGAATTTCTCGCGGGAAAAACCGGACAATCCCTGTGCCGGACTTATATGGGGACGTTATGTATGCGATTTGAAGCAGGATACGGACGGGTACTTTACGTATTCGGATGCCGTCTGTCATCTGGGGCTGAAGAGTGCGGGGCAACTGCTGGCGGACTGGGGCTACCCGGAAGGGCCGGGACTGCTGCAGGAGTCCCAGGCATACCGGCAGGATATTCTGGCCGCGGTGGACCGGCTGACGGACAGGTCGAGCGATCCGTGGTATGTGCCGTGGATCCTGCACCGGCCGGAATTTTTCCACCGCTATTTTTATGATGTGTGCGGCCCGATCAATCTGGTGACCGGGGGGCTGCTGCCGGCGGATGATGAGCGAATCGGCCATATTATTCGCTGGACCATCGACAAGATTCATCACGGCAGTCTGGAACATCTGATTACCGGAGATAATAATCTGGGGAACCTGATGGGTGGGACCTGTTTTTATAGCCAGGATCTGGCAGTGGCGCTGCTGGAGCTGGGGCGGGTGGACGATTTTCTGCGGATTCTCTATTCGCTCACCACGGCGGCGATTTCGCATCAGACGCTGACGACGACGGAATGGGGGCCGAATACCCAGCCCCATATCCATTCGATATCCAGCCTGATCCGGATTATCCGGACGATGTTCATTGAGGAGCGGGGGGACCGGCTGTATCTGCTGCAGGGGGTGCCGCGCCGCTGGCTGGAGCAGGGGCAGGAAATCAAAATCCAGCAGGCTCCCACTATCTATGGTCCGTTATCCCTGACTACCCAATCGAATCTTGCCAATAACAGGATTGATATTTCCCTCACCCTGCCGGACCGCATCGGGGCTGCACCGGTTCATCTTAAGACCAGACTGCCGAACGGGTACCAAATTAATAGTGTTGCCATCAATGACAAAAATCATCTGGACTTTGAAGATGAGTGGATTATTCTGAAAGATATAGAAGGTGATTTACATATTGCCGTAATGATTTCCCGTCTGTAATCCCTTTATATATAGAAAGGTTGGATAGTCTCATGTTGGCAAGAAGGCAGTTTCTGAAGAGTGCTCTGGCGGGCGGGGCGGTTCTGGTGTTCGGCAAAAAC
>JAKJEP010000163.1:0-3500 GCA_022705365.1 Planctomycetota bacterium
TGGTGGCGATATCCAGAAACACGGGATATTCTTTGCCCGCCGGGACCGCATAGGCCAGGGGATTGGTGCCCAGAACCGGGACCCTGGAACCGGGAACCGCCACACCGGGATCCACGTTGCATAACGACAGGCCGATCATGTCCTTTTGGGCGGCCATCCAGGCATAATAACCGGCCGCGCCGAAATGGCCGCTGTTTTTTATACCGGCCATCCCGATGCCGCACTCCCGTGCCTTGGCAATGGCGGTATTCATCGCCTGGTGCGAAACCACCAGCGGCATGGAGATATGGGCATCATACATGGCCCAGCCGGGGCCTTCGGCAATGATCTCACCGGAGGCATTGACATCCATACGCTGGTCGCGGAAATTCTTCAGCAATCCGCGTAACTGCTTGGTTCCATGGGTTAATGTACCCCAGGTATCTGTGGTGACCAGGATTTCCGCGGAGATCTGGGCGTCCTTTTTCTTCATGCCCGCCCGGCACATGGCCTCGATGCAGAATGCCTGCAATTTTTCGGGCTTTACCTGATTAAAATTTGCCATAGAGGATCGTATCCTTATACAAATGAATTTTTTTCATCTTTATTTTTTGACGCCGTTAACCACGTTGGGTAATTTCTCTTTTTTAATGGCCGCAATCACGGTGTTGGCAACGGATTTCCGCAAATTCAATACCGCCGCCACGCTGGCGGAGGCGATATGGCTGTTGATGATTACATTGTTCATCTTCAGCAGCGGACTGTCCGCGGGAATCGGTTCGGGATCGGCGACGTCCAGGGCGGCGGCACTGATGTGCCCGCTTTTCAGGGCGGCCACCAAGTCATCCGTCTTCACCAGGGTGCCGCGCGAGGAATTGACGAACATCACGCCTTTTTTCATCTTCGCGATGCTCTGGGCATTGATCATCTGTATGGTATGCTCATTGCTGGGGCAATGCAGGGAGACCAGGTCGGACTGCGTATAAATCTCGTCCAGGGTGGCGGGGGTGAAGCCGTCCTTTTTGATGACGGCGGCATCGACGACCGGATCGAAGACCAGCACTTTGCTTTTGAAGGGTTTCAGACGCAAAGCCACCTCTTTGCCAATCTTACCGTAGGCAACCAGTCCCACGGTCAGCTTCTTCATGACAAACATCTGGTCCAGCGGCACGGCCAGTTTCCATTGGCCGCTGGCCACCACATTATTGGGAATGATTTTCCGCGCCAGGGCCAGGATCATCGCCACCGCGTGATCGGCCACTTCGTCCACGCAGAAATCTGGCACGTTGCAGACGGGAATATTTTTCGCCGCCGCGGCCTTGCAATCCACGTTATCGTAGCCGATGCCATATCGGACGATAATCTGGCTTTTCTGCATGGCATTGATGACATTGGCATTGACCGGGGCAAACTGGGCAATCACATAATCGGCGTCCTTGACCAGTTCCTTGAGGGCCTCTTCGCCCTGATATTTCTGATGGCCCACCACCTGGCAGCCCAGCGGCTCCAGTATTTCTTTTTCCACACTCAAATCCGCAAACGTATAATCCGTAACCGCAACTTTCATCATATTCTTTTTTCCTTACCTAGTATTTACTTTTTACACAAATTATTTCACTGGTTTTCCCAGAACTCTTCTATGGATATCAGGCCCGCCCGCTTTCCTTCAGCAATTTCGCACAGGCGCGGGCCACGACAATTTCTTCATTGGTCGGGATCACCCAGATTTCAATCTTCGAGTCATCCCGCGAAATTTTCATTTCCTTGCCGATCGCCTGCTCGTTTTTCTTTTCGTCCAGCAGAATGCCGAACTCTTCCAGGTTTTCCAGTACCCGCTTGCGGATATAGGAGCTATTCTCGCCGGTCCCGCCGGCAAAGGTGATCGCATCGGTATGCCCCAGCACCAGCAGGAAACTGCCCATATATTTCCGGGTCTGATAGACATAGGTTTCGATGGCCAGCCTGGCCCGCTTGTGACCTTTCTCAGCGGCCTGCTGGAGATCCCGCATATCAAAGCCCATCCCGGAAATCCCATGCAGCCCGCCTTCGGTCATCAGGCGATTTATGATTTCCTTGGCCGTACCCTCTCCTTTTGACTCCAGGTAGGTAATCATGTAGCCGTCGATATCCCCATTGCGAATTGAGTGCGGCATACCACACTGCATGGAAAAACCGGCGGTCCCATCGATGCAAACGCCTTTCCGCACCCCGATGACCGAAGAACTGCCGCCCATATGAAGCTGCAGGGCGTTAAAATCTTCGGGTTTGCATTTTTTAATCTCAGCCAAACGTCGGTTGACATAACAATGGCTGGCGCCATGCCCCATCGTCCGGCGAATGTTGTACTTTTCCGTCCATTCCCAGGGAATGCCGTACAGCCGGGCATATTCGGGCCATTCCTGGAAAAACGCCGTTTCAAACAATCCCATCATCGGATGTTTGGGCAGCAGTTTCTGAAAGCTCTTGACCGCCTGAATGCAGATTTCATTATGTAGCGGCACGATAATATCTTTATATTCCTCCATGGCTGCCATCACCCGGTCATCAAAATACTGGCAACCGGTAATCCCGCCGGCGGCAATCACCGGCTTGAATCCCACGGCGGATAAATCGTTGAGCGAGGAAAGGACTCCCTTTTTAGGATCCAGAAATTTATCCAGCACAAACTGGATGCAGGCAACATAATCTTTCAAGGGAGCTGCCGCTTCGTGTTTGGTGCCGGTATTATCCGTCCACTGAACCGGAGCCTGGTCCGACCCGACCCGCTCCACCTGGGCACGGGCCAGCACCTTTTCATCGGTCATATCGAATAATTTACATTTAAAGGAAGAACTGCCGACATTGGCAACCATGATTTTCATATTGGTTTCCTCTTGCTTTTACCCTGGCTTACGTACCCGGTTTTTCCACCTGGGCGCCGATATAAGAAATATACGCAACAATCTCTTCCACCGAAGCCCCACGGGAATGATCTCCCACCAGGCCATTGATTCCCAGGAACGTGGCCCCCACCAGTTTGCCCTGTCCCATCATCATGAGGGCCTTGCCGGCCATATTCCCGGCCTGCAAGTCGGGCCAGATCAGTACATTGGCCCGGCCGGCCACTTCCGAAGGACGCTGGACCTTTTTGGAGGCGACAAATGGGGAAAGGGCCGTATCCATCTGAAATTCGCCGTCAATGCAGATATCCGGACGGCGCTGTTTCACGATTTCCAGGGCCTTGACTACCCGGTCCACCTCTTCATGCTTGGCACTGCCCAGCGTCGAGAACGAAAGCATGGCGACACGAGGTTTATCCGGCAACGTATGTTTGGCCCCGTCATGGGTCAATATGGCGATCTCCGCCAGTTCTTCCGAAGTCGGGCGCGGCAAAATCGTACCATCGGCACAGCAAAAGACCAGGTTGTCTCCCAGCGGTGTATGATCGAAAACCACTACCGCCATGGCAGTCATTTTCGCGAATCCCTTTTTCATCCCCAGAATTTTAATCGAAGCACGGGCCAGATCGGAGGTTGCATAAT
>JAKJEP010000163.1:3510-3935 GCA_022705365.1 Planctomycetota bacterium
AAAAATAAGCGGGATCGCGCAGCAGCTTGTCAATCTGTTCCATCGTCAGATTTTCTTTCGCCCGCAACTGGCCATATTCCCGGCACATCTGGGCAAAATCCCCGGTCTCGTCCGGATCGATCACTTCCATGCCCGTGATATCCAGATGGTGTTCCGCCGCCAGCTTTTGAACCTGCTTGCGGGATCCGGTCAGGATAATCCGGCCCAGGCCTTCCTTATGTGCAATACAGCCGGCTTCCAGAACACGCCCCTCCAGAATCGCATCCGGCAGGGCAACGCGGGCATTTTTCTTTTTCGCTGCTTTCCGTAGATATTCCAGAAATGGATGGCCCATAAACGTCTCCCAAATGTCTCTGTCGTAAAATGCGGCAGCCGATATGCAACATACCGGCTGCCGTTCCCATTTCCTTATTTGCCTAACACTT
>JAKJEP010000163.1:3945-7554 GCA_022705365.1 Planctomycetota bacterium
TGGAAATCAGACGTTTCTCGGCGATGGCTTTTTCCTTGACCATGGCCAGGATTTCATTCATCTGATCTTTCGTGGCGGTCTTGCCGATATCATTGAGCCAGTTTTCCACGGTCGCGGTGCCGCTCTTTTTGCCCATGACAAAATACAAACCGTCCTGTCCGGCCAGCTTCGGATTCCACGAATACAGCAGGTTCTCGAAGCCATTCTTCCGGGCGTTGGTAATGAACATCACGCCGATCCCGGACTCCACGGCGAAAATCTTTTCGCCGACGATGGGACGGTTGGAAGGCAGTTGGTGATTGTTGGTCATCTTGCAGATCAGCCGGGAGGTTTCCACCAGGTGCTCGGTCTTCATCTTGAGTTCCTGGCCATACATGCACTTGAGGGACATGACCACATCTTCCAGCGGGGTGTTGCCGGAACCTTCGCCGATACCGGAAACGGAAACATGGGCCACGCTGGCTCCAGCAGTCAATGCCGCCAGGGTGTTGGCAGCGCCCAGGCCAAAGTGCATGTGCATGTGGGCCTCGACCGGTTGTTTGAAGCGGGCTTTGATCTTCTTGATAATCGGGACGACCGACTGCGGATGCACGCAGCCGAAGGTATCGGCACAGACAAACGAATCCATGTGCCCGTTGGTCTGAATTTCATCTACCGTATCCAGCAGGCCATTGATTTCCGTACGAGTTCCATCAATGGTGAAAAAGGCAGTGTAAAGGCCCAGTTCCTTGGCGGCGATCGTCGCTTCGATGGCGGCTTTCTTGGCCCATTCCAAGGTCTTTCCATAGGCCTTTTCCACGAAAATCGGATTGCAGGCGATTTCCAGAACCACTCCTTTGCAGCCGGCCTTGTGGGATTTTTCGATATCCCCTACCATGCAGCGGCAGAAGGAGAAAATTTCCGGTCCCAGGTTGGCATCTACGATGGCCTTCACGGCGTCCTCATCTTCCTGCGAAACGGCCGGCATGCCCGCCTCAATGCGGTCCACGCCCAGCTTGGCCAATTGCTTGGCGATGGCCAGCTTGTCGTGCTTGTTATACACGATCCCCGCCTGCTGCTCGCCTTCACGAAGGGTGACATCGTGAATTTTAATCTTGGGCGCAAAATTAAAATCTTTGGTAACTTCAGGGTAATAATCCCACGGGCTTACATACCACAGGTCTGTTTTATGTGATGCTGTCATGAATAACTCCTTATTCTTGGTACAAATATTTTTGAATCCGCCATATTTTCAGGCATCCACTATACACTATTTCGGATTTTCCTCTCCGTCCTTTTCCGCCAGCAGCACGCGGGCGGGAGCACCATCCAGACCGGCCATCTTGATGGGCAAAGCCATGATCTGGTACTGCCCCGGCGGAACGGCGGAAAGATCGATCGTCTCGATAATCACGCCGCCGCGGCTAAGAAACAGATAATGGCTCTCGTCATTGCCCACCCCGTACGGGCCGATGGAAAAATAATCAAACCCCAGAAGGCGGACCCCTTTATCCAGCAGATATTGAATCGCATCCGGCTTCAGAGCGATGTAATTTTCGTGGAAGGTTTGGGAGCGGACGATCCGGCTGTTGCCGGTTTTAATCAATACCCGCAAACCATCCGTCACTCCCATCGCTTCCAGCTCCGCCCGGCCGATATGGCCGGTTCCGTGGTATTCGTATAGCCGGCACGGTCCCACCAGCAGGTGCGGATCAATCTGATCAATCGTAATCCCTTGAGGATCAAAGTGATACGGCGCATCCATATGGGTTCCGTGATGGGTGCACATTTGGAACGAAGAACCCACAGCCTGCTTGCCGTTGACCAGGTTTTTCCGCGAGGTCCATTCCACCTCATATTGCCGCACATCGGGCCAGGTCGGCAAATCCCTGGAAAGGGGCACACTAATATCTATAATCTTCATCTTTTGATAAATTCAATTCTATCAAGGAAACATCCAAAACCGGCATTTCCTAAAATTTTCAATCCATAATTTTAATTATATTATTATATGATTATTTCCTTGTCAATCATAATTTTTCTGTTATTATACCAAATTATTGATAAACTCATTTTTTTAAAGGTCATGGTAATATGATAGAAGATATTGTCCAGCGGAAAACTTTAAGTGAGGTAGTTGCCTCTAAAATAAAGAGTTATATCATTGACAATTCCCTTCGTTTCGGTGACCGGCTTCCCACGGAACAGGAAATGGCGGACCGGTTTGGCGTCAGCCGCATCAGTGTCCGCGAGGCTACCAAGGCCTTGAGTTTTTTGGGGATCATTCGTTCGGCACCCCGCCGGGGGCTTACCGTTGGCGAGGTGGACATCAAACGGGTTTCCGAATATCTGGGCTTTCATTTCGCCCTGAACAATTATCCCAAGGAGCGGCTGCGGCAGGCCCGCATCGTTATCGAAACCGGCGCCCTGCCCTATGCCATGAAGGCTATGGCGAAAGATTGTACGATTTATGACAAATTGATCGAAATCGTTTCCCGGATGAATCCGGAAGATCAGAAAATTTACGTCCGGGAAGATGTGGACTTTCATCGAACCCTGGTGGAGGCCAGCGGCATAGAACCCCTGGTGGCCTTCAATGACCTCTTGCAGGTATTTTTTAAGCGGTTTGAAAGCAATATCAGTGCCCCGGTCAACCGCCAGAGCGGGGTGGCCTCGCACACCCGCATCGTCAATGCCCTGCGGGACGGACAATTGGAAATTGCCGAACAGGAATTACGCAAACATTTATCTTATAATATACCCGATTAAGTTCTTCATTATTACAGGAGTATAAAAAACAATGAAAGTGGATTTAAATGGAAAAGTGGCATTAGTAACCGGCGCGGCTCGCAATATCGGCAAAGCCATTGCGGATGTTTTTGCCGCCAATGGGGCTAAAGTGGTGTATGCGGATGTCGATTACGAAGTGGCCAAAGAATCGGCTTCCCGATATCCCGGTTGCAAGGCCATGAAAATGGATGTCTCCAACGAAACCGAGGTCAATGAAGTAATCGACAAAATTGTTAAAGATTTCGGTACTCTGGATATTCTGGTCAACAACGCCGGCGTCAACACCGCCAAGCATCGTGTCACCATCGAAGAATTTCCCCGCCATGAATGGGACCGCTTAATCAGCATTGACCTGACCGGACTTTACCTGGTCAGCAAAGCAGGGGTCAAACCCATGCTCAAACAGGGCTCGGGTAAAATCATCAATATTACTTCCGTTCTGGGACTGGTCCCGGCCCGCCTGCAATGTGCCTTCATCGCCGCCAAGGCCGGTGTTGTCAATCTGACCAAGGCGATGGCTTTGGAACTGGGCAGCCGGGGTGTGCTGGTCAATTGCATTGCGCCCGGTTCGATTTTAACGGAAGGCACGAAATCGCTCTTTTACGGCAACGACGGCATGTTCAGTGAAAAGGTGCAGCAGATGCTGGCACATATCCCACTGGGCCGGCCCGGGGAATCCGAGGAAATCGCCCATGCGGCCCTGTTTTTAGCCGCGCCGGAAAGCAGCTATATCAACGGCCATATCCTCACCGTCGATGGCGGCTGGACCGCCGGGTATATCCGGGAATTTTAACCGGTTTGTCAAAACCTCAGTCAATTGGTCAAACTGCGAGCAGGGGC
>JAKJEP010000164.1 GCA_022705365.1 Planctomycetota bacterium
CAGCGAATCCCATACCCGCGCCTGGCCGGCCCCCACCCTGGTGGACGATGTGCCCCAGCAGGTGACGAATTTATTATACCAGGTAGATGATACTTTCACCAACGAATGGATTCCCGGCGAACAACCGGTTTATTATATCATTATGACTGAAGAAGAACGGGCGGAACTGGAGGATATCGGGGATGGCTTCAATGAAGTCAAAGCAGGGACAGGAACAGATAGCGGAGCCTGGAATGGCGAGGCGCTGACGAACGCCCAGATGAACGCCACGTTTATCAGCGTGGACGGAGTCGATACCAAAGTTCGCTACCAGGTAGGCGTCCGCAATCGCGGCCATGGCTCACGGGTGAAGAACACAGACGTCTATACCCATCGAAACAACTATCGGATTAACTTTGTGCATGACCGCTCCTGGCAGGATGTCACGGCGATCAATATCAACAACCGCTATATCCACATACAGACCATGGGTAATATCATTCACCGGATGGCCGGTTTGCCGGCCTTTGATGCGGCGCCGGTACAAATTCGGATCAATGGCCAAAACCTGGCGACGCCCGGAGCACCCAGCATGTTCGGTTCGTACGTTCATCTGGAAGCTCCGGATGGCGATTTTGCCGATTCCCATTTCCCCAATGACGGCGCCGGCAATCTATATCGCGGAACCCGGCTGGATGATTTAACCCAGGAAGCGGATCTGCGCTATGAAGGCCCGGATCCCAGCGCCTATCGGGACACCTATCATAAACAAACCAACGAAGAGATGGATGACTGGACCGACCTGATCAACCTGACCTATACGCTCAGTGCCGAAAGCGTGAATGGCATTCCGGATGAAAATTTTGTCGCGGAAATCAGTCAGGTTCTCAATCTGGATCAATGGCTGCGCTATCTGGCTTTACACGCCCTGCTATTAAATAATGAATCCGGCTTATTTCTGGGAGTCGGAGATGATTATCAGATGTATCGCGGGGTGGATGATCCCCGCTTTGTCCTGATTCCCTACGACCTCGATGCATTAATGATGCAGGGCCATCCGGTAGGAAGCATCAGCCAAAACATTCTTTCCTATCGGAATGTGGAGGGCCTGGCCCGAATGCTGAATCACCCGGAAATTGTGCGTCGTTATTACCAGGCCTTTTATGATTTGTTTGATACGGTCTGGAATCCCGAAACCATGAATCCGCTGCTGGATCAGATTTTGGGTGGTTTTGTGGCCTCCTCCAACCTTACCGCCATGAAGCAGTTTGTCATCAACCGCAAAAATGCCGTACTGGCCCAGATTCCGCAGGATTTTTCGATTCTCTGCGGTCTGCCGGCCCTCAGCAGTTATTATTACAGTACGGCGGATCTGCTGGAGCTGGATGGAACCGCTCATGTGGCCCAGACTGGCTCCGTCCTGGTAAACGGCTTGCTGGCAGACTGGTCGCCGCTGGATGGCACCTGGTCGATCGGGGAAGGTTCGGCGGCTACGTTGGAAACTCTGGTAAGCTCCGGTTCCACCTGGAAATATCTGGACAATGGTACCAACCAGGGAACCGCCTGGAAAGAGAGCAGTTTCCTCGATACCGCCTGGGCCAGCGGAGCAGCGCAACTGGGCTATGGAGACGGAGACGAAACCACCCTTGTTTCCTACGGAGGAAATGCCAGTAACAAATACATTACTACCTATTTCCGAAAATCCTTTACGGTAGCCGATCCATCCGTATATACTTCCTTAACGCTGGATC
Source organism: Planctomycetota bacterium (assembly GCA_022705365.1). Lineage (GTDB taxonomy): Bacteria > Planctomycetota > Phycisphaerae > Sedimentisphaerales > SM23-30 > JAKJEP01. The sequence goes on from JAKJEP010000164.1 coordinate 1,731, forward strand.
TTCTGTATGATGACGGGGCTGTGGTGTATCTTAACGGCACCGAAGTGGCCCGCGTAAACCTGCCCGATGGAACCATTTCGTACAATACCCTGGCTTCGGTGGGAGATGAGTTTACCTGGTACACCAAGGCGTTGAATACCTCCCTGCTGGTTGCCGGGACCAATGTGCTGGCCGTGGAGATGCACCAGTCAGGTGTGACCAGCAGCGATTTAAGTTTCGATCTGGCCCTGAAAGCCACCTCCGGACAAACCGTGGTTACCAACGGGGTTCCCCTGAATCCGGGCATCAATCGTATCCGGGTACAGACCCTGGAAGGACCCAATGGCTCCGGAAATACCCTGGTCGAAGAATATATCGATGTCTGGTATGATGATGGCACGGAATCTGTTCTTTCCGGCAGCCTGGCGGCCAATACCCTTCTGGACGCCGCCTCAGGTCCCTGGCATATAACCGCCAATGTGGTTGTCCCGGCAGGTATCACCCTGACCATTGAACCGGGTACCACTCTGTTCTTCGATGCCGGTACCTCCCTTACTGTGAACACCGGCGGCCGCCTGCTGGCCGAGGGCACGGAATTCGAACCCATTCGCTTTACCCAGACCCCCGGCTCTGCTGCTGCCTGGAACGGTGTTCAGTTCAGTAGTACCATCGAGGACAATCGGATTACCTATGCGATTCTGGAATATGGGGAAATCGCCACGGGTATGATCAGCGTGGTGAACTCTAACCTCCTTGTCGATCATGTTTTCCTGGATCACAGCGGTTTATACCGCATCAAGAGCAGTAATTCCTCGTTGATTGTACGGAACTCGGTCTTTACCGATATGTTCGAACCGGACGAAGCCCCGCTCACGGATAATTCCAGTGAGCAGCTCGGTGGTACTGGAATCATGGCCGGCGGCCACGTAATTATCGAAAACAATCTATTCGGCTCCACCCACGGCCATAACGATGTCATTGATTTTTCCGGCCCGGTCCTGCCTGGTCCGATCCTGCAAATTCTCAACAATACCTTTACCGGCGGCGGCGATGAATGCCTGGATCTGGGCGGCGATGCCCACATCGAAGGCAATCGCTTCATGCACATCCATAAGGATGTCTTTAACACCGGCACCGGCGACAGCAACGCCATCTCCACCGGCGATAACCTAAGCGGGCAAACAGCACAGGTTACCGTCGTACGAAATATTTTCTATGATGTGGACCACGCCATAAATCTGAAGAAAGATACCTACATGTTCTTCGAGAACAATACCGTCCTCGATGTGGCGGAGGGCGGCTCCGCCATCAAATTCCTGATTCCCAGCCGCGACCCCCAGGGCAAAGGCGCCTATATCGACGGCTGCATCTTCTGGAATCTCTCCCGGGTCTTTGAATATGTCGATGTCAGCGAACCGTATGACCCCCTCTTCACCACCGATCTGGTGATGAACCGCAGCCTGATTTCACCCGACTGCTGCTCGGAAGTGCCGGGCACCAGACCTTACACCATCCTCGATTTGGGGGTGGGGAATCTCTGTGGCGATCCGCGCCTGGCCGATCCGGTCAACTACGATTTCAGTTTGCTCTCCGGTTCGCCGGCACTCGGTTCCGGCCCCCATGGCCTGGATATGGGCGCCCTCGTCCCAGCCGGTGCTTCGATCAGCGGTGAACCGGCGGCTCTGACTGCCCAGACCTCTGCCACCCTCTTCGTATCCGGGCCGGGCATCACCCACTACCGCTACGCCCTCAGCTCCACCCCCGACAACTGGAGCGCGGAACTGCCCGTTGATACGCCCATCGGACTGACCGGCTTAAGCAACGGTACTTATTCCGTCCGGGTCATCGGCAAAAACTATGCCTCCCTCTGGCAGGATACCGTCGCGGCTGCCGTCTCCCTAAGCTGGACGGTGGACACCGCCCTGGTGCGGCTGCAAATCAACGAAGTCCTGGCCCAAAATGTGTCCGCCGTCGAACACGAGGGCACCTTCTCCGATCTGATCGAACTCTATAATGACGGCGCTGCCTCCCTGGATCTTTCCGGTATGAGCATCAGCGATGACCCCCTCGTTCCCGCCAAATTTGTCTTCCCGGCCGGGACCATACTAGGCCCGGGAAATTACCTGGTTCTTTATGCGGATGACAATACTACTTCAGGCCTCCATCTGGGCTTCAGCCTGGACAGTGAAGGAGAAGGTGTCTATCTCTACGATACGGTTGCCAATGGTGGCGGTCTAATCGACTCGGTAGAGTTCGGCGTACAGATTGCGGACCTCTCGATCGGGCGGGCCGGACGGGAAAGAAGCTGGACCTTGACCGAACCAACCTTCGGCCAGTCCAATGTCCCGGCCTTATGTTCCACTATCCCGGATTCGTTGCAAATCAATGAGTGGCTGGCCAATGGGGAAATCTCGTTTGTCAATGATTTCATCGAGCTGTATAATCCCGACTCCATCCCAGTCGCTCTGGCGGGTCTGTATCTGACCGATCACCCCCTGGCCCGGCCGGACAAAGATCAGATCGCCCCCTTGAGTTTCATCGCCGCCGACGGTTTTGCCGTCTTCCTCGCCGATGACGACCAGCAGCAGGGCCCCAACCATCTGAATTTCAAACTTTCCGCCGAACAGGAAATGATCGGCCTATACGATACCGATCTGCACGAGATCGACAAAGTACTCTATCTGGGCCAGATGCAGGATGTCTCCCAGGGCCGCTCCCCCGATGGCGCCGATACCCTCGAATTCTTTACGCTGCCCACCCCCGGATTGTCCAATCGAAAAGGCATCTCTACAGAGATTGTTTCGTTCACACTGTTACCCGAAACCACCGCCAAACAGGTCCTGATACCGGCCGGCGATATCGGCACTGCCTGGGGAACCGATCTGAATTACAATACCACCGGCTGGACCAGTGGCACCGGCGGGATTGGCTACGAAAAATCGACAGGCTATGGAAGCTATTTTACTATCGATGTCAGTGCCATGTACAATGTGAATCAAACCTGCTATATCCGTGTGCCGTTTAACGTTACGGATGATCCCGCTCTTTATGATTCTCTAACATTAAAGATGCGTTACGATGATGCTTTTGTCGCCTATCTGAACGGCCAGGAAGTGCAGCGATCGGCATATGCACCTACTACCCTGGCCTGGAATTCCGGTGCAACGGCTGCCTCCACGGAAAATGCCAACTTCGTGGAATTTAATATTACCTCCCAGTTCTCCGCATTGCATACCGACAATAACCTGCTGACCATCCACGGCCTGAATTACCAGGTTGACAGCTCCGATTTCCTGATCTCCCCCGAACTGGTTGCCGCCCAGACCATCATCATCCCCGATGACCTGATGTACGCCCGGGCGGAAGCCCTTCTCCTGGGCCTGCGGATTACTGAACTGATGTTCAATCCCGCCGAAGGCCTGCCCTATGACAATGACGATTATGAATTCATCGAACTGCAGAACATCGGCGCCGAAACTCTGGATTTAACCGGCGTGCGCTTCGCCAACGGCATCGATTTTACCTTCCCCTCTTATTCCCTGGCCGCCGGTGAATATGTCGTCATAGTCAAAAACCTCACCGCCTTCCAGGCCCGCTACGGCACTGGAGTTCCCATAGCCGGTGTCTATGATTTGAATTTAAGTAACAACGGCGAAGAAATGGTTTTGCAGTTGCCCGCTCCCTTTACCGCCGCGGTCCTTCGTTTCGAATATCAGGATTCCTGGTATCCCGTCACCGACGGAGGCGGTTATTCGCTGGTAATTCAGAATTCCCATGCTGTGCGTGATACTTGGGACGATCCGGCCGGCTGGAGGCAAAGCAGTCAAATCGGAGGTTCACCGGGAGAGGATGATTAAAATATTGGCTCTTCTGAACAATTAGTGGGTAAAATAATCTTGGGGCTTCTGCCCCAAGCCCCGCATTGAACCTCCAACCTTTATCTATCTGCCGGGCTTCAATACCGGGATAAAGGTCTGCTCCGTCCTATCCGGATCGGCAGGAACAATCGGTATGCCAAACAGGAACTACTGAAATTTATTGACAAAATGACTGAAAAAACACCAAAAGTAATGAAAATCAATAGACTTATGACTATTTTATGGGTGTTCGCTTCTTAAGATAGTGTGCATCCGTGCCTCATTGCATAGCCACCAACCCGACCATCCCTGCTCGACCACCAGCCGGGCGGCCTGAAGCCGAAACTCTTTGGTATAATGCTTTGTGTTCATGGACTCTCCTGAATGTAAAGGGTATCGTATCAATCATAAACCCTCTTTTCCAGTGTCCATTATCCGCGGCAAAGGTATCTCCCTCGCTTAAATTCCCTGCGGTAAATCCTTTATAAAACCATCGCTTCCGCTGCTCGGAGGTCCCGTGCGTAAAACTATCCGGCACCACATAGCCCTATATATATCCCTCTCTCCCCAAAAATTGGGAAACGGGAACATCAGATTAATCAGAGGAAGGTAAAACATTTGTTCCCTTCTCCCCACCCTGAAGTCAATGAAATAAAATCCCAGGCCACCTTACGCTTCATACTAAAATTCTCTATTAATAAAAATTCCATTTGACCCAAAAAAGTTTTGTTTTTTCCATTCAGGGTAGTACAATAAGGTTTCTGAGGAACAAATATAAGCGTACGTTTGAAAAATATGTTGGTTTTTAAATCCATATGGGAAATATTGCTAAAATTACCCTTTCAGCAGGTCTATTCACTTTATGTTTGACTTTGTGTGCTCAGATGTGTCATGAGCCAGAACTGCCAGGCATGGATAAGCTGGCGGTTATCGAGGATCTTCCCAATCCTTTTCTTATGAACAATGGCAGGCAGGTCCAGTCACGAGTAGACTGGCAAAAACGCCGCACTGAAATCAAGGCTATGATGTTGTATTACCAATATGGCCACATGCCTCCACCACCGGGAAATGTTACGGCCCAGGAATTGTCTTGCGAGGAGGTTTTGGATGGCCAGGCCCGCCAGAAACACCTCCTGCTATCTATGGGGCCGGATAAACAAATCAAAGTGAATGTGGGAATGACTATCCCCCAAGGCAACGGCCCTTTTCCCGTAATTTTGAAAAATGACAGTAAAATCTTTAACGTGCCGATTGCCGAGGAAATCATCAAACGAGGGTATGTTATCGTGGAGTACATTCGCACGGATCTCGATCCGGATGCCAACAACATAGTGGGCCCTGCCCAGGCAGCTTATCCTGATTATGACTGGGCTACTCTGGCAGTATGGGCATGGGGAGGAATGCGCGTCATAGATTATCTAGCCACCCTGGATTACATCGACCGGAAACATATCGTCTTTACCGGCCATTCACGCGGCGGCAAGACTGCCTTGCTGGCTGGCGCTCTGGATGAACGGATTGCTTTGGTAACTCCCAATGGTTCCGGTTGTGGAGGGGCCGGCTGTTACCGTATTCAACAGGAAAAATCTGAAACCCTAAGAGACATTACCGAACCGTCCAGATTTTCCTACTGGTTTATTCCACGCTTCAGAGAATTCGCAGGTAATGAAACGAAATTACCTTTTGATCAGCATTTTCTCAAGGCCCTGGTAACTCCTCGAGCCCTACTTTCCACCGACGCCCTGGGGGACATTTGGGCTAATCCTTTGGGAACCCAACAGACGTACCTTGCCGCTCAACCGGTTTTCGATTTTCTGGGTGCCGGCGATAAAAATGCCATTCATTTCCGTAAAGGTAATCATGCCCAGAACGAGGAAGATTGGCAGGTACTGATCGATTTTGCCGATAAGATTTTTTTCGGGAAGAAAGTGGAACG
>JAKJEP010000165.1:0-5085 GCA_022705365.1 Planctomycetota bacterium
CCTTGCTTTGATAATTGGCACAATCCCGCTGGGCAAAGGTATGAGGGTTCACTTCCCACCCCCTTTCCGGGCCAGTTCCATGATCTGCCGCCGGGTGTCCGCGTCCAGGCTGGGCCATACGGAAATAATCGCTTGCAATTCATGCTCAAAAATAGTATTTTCTGTTTGCGAGACAGCGGTATTTTGGCAGTTTTTGGTCAGTTCCCCTTTTCCGTTTTCTTCTAAATCCTTATTCTGTAAGTCGTTATGATTTTTTAGCGGCAGGTTCAAGTCCTGTCGCCCCGATTTTGAGACACCCGTTGTCAGGAATTGTCAGCGGGTGTTTTCTTTTGTATTTACAGACACTTACAGCATTTCATTGCCGAGTTTCAATCAAGTCATTATTTATGTTATTATGTCAGGAATTGACTCCTTTTGTACACAAAAGCCAGAAGTTGGTGCAAGCGTTGGTGCAAGCTAAGGGACCCGCTTTTGGATGAAGGCCGGGCAGGCAGCGGCCAAAGCCAACGGGAACCCGGCCCGCGTGGAGTTGGCCCGGGCGATGGGCGCTGATTTTGTTATGCTTGCTGCGGCTATGCCTGCCGAAAAAGAGCGGAAAGAATTCGTCTTTTCTCACTCTTTGAACCATGTAGGAGCGGATGTGGTTATCAATACGGTCGGCACCACCGATGCGTTCCGGGAATGTTTTAACTTTGTCCGGGACAGCGGCACGATTGTGGAGGTTGGCAATTTCGTTGACTCCGGCACCTTTGCCTTCAATCCCTGCAAGCATCTTTGCGAACGGGGCATCAAAATAATCGGCAGTTTCGACAACGAGGCGGAACATTTTGTTCGGGCCATGCCTTTGATTAGCAATCCTCATATCCCGCTGGAAAAATTAATTAGCCACCAGGTCCCCCTGGCAGACGTGGAAACCGTACTGGCGGCGATTGAAAAGGGGGCCAAACTGGACAACAAAGAAATCGTCAAAGCCATGATGGTGCCGGAACTTTCGGAAAGGAACTAACATGCTGAGAAACATTCCAATCTGTATTTCACCCGATCTCATGCACGCCCTGATGAGTATGGGGCACGGCGACGAGATTGTCTTGGCGGATGCCGATTTTCCTGCCGCCACCCATTCCCAGAGATTGATTCGCGCGGATGGCGTGGATGTGGCGACCCTGCTCAAAGCGATTCTCCCCTTTTTCCCCCTGGACAGCTTCGTGGACCATCCGGTGGTCACGATGGATTGTTCCCCTTGGGGTGATGAGCCGGAATCCTATGAGCGATTCCGAAAAATCATCCGTTCCTTTAATCCGGGATTTACGGATTTCGGACTGATGGAACGATTCCAACTCTATGAACGAGCTTCCCGGGCCTATGCCGTGGTTGTTACCAGCGAAGCGGACGGGAATGTAATCCTCAAAAAAGGCCCGGTCATGTCGGAACCGCAAACCAGCATCAACAGAATCGCGGCGGTTCAGGAAAATTTGGCCTTGCTGAAGCGAAAAAGGCTTTCCAAGTTGAAAACCGGTATATAAAATGGGATCTGTGCATGATGCCCATGAGGAGACGGCGGTATGAACCATCCACTTTTTCGAGTCTTGTCTTTCCTGATTATACTATTGGGTCTCTTGCCGGCAGCCATCCGGGCGGATGGCGAACCTGCCTCCGCGGCGAGCAAGCCTGGAACCATACTGTTTTTGGGCGATAGCATTTCCGTAGGGGTAGGTGCTGGCGAACCTGGCAAAAGATATTCAACTCTCGTTACGAATTTTCTCAATCAGGGGGAAAAGAAAATAGAAGAAGTAAATGTAGCCATTTCCGGATCTACATTGGTGGATCAATTGTGGCCGGCTCCGAAATCTTCCGGATATCCGTATGTTCTGGAAAAGGCCCTGGCGCTGAAACCGGATATTTTTGTCATCCAGCACGGCACCAATGATAACGCGGTGGGCGCCTCGATCGGGGAGTTCCTGTGGTCCTACCGGCAAACGGTGCGGGCGGTAAAAGAAAAACTGCCGCAAACGAAAATTGTCTGTATGACCATTTGTCCTTCCTGGGGTATAACCAATGCAACGGAAGAATGGCTGAATCAGGTGAATATCGGCATCCAGGAGATTGCCGCCCTGGAAAACACCTTATTAGCCCACACCCATTTCAGACTCCAAAATCGCCGAGACCTCTTTCCGGACGGCATACACCCCAATGATGAGGGGCACCGGATCATGGCGGAATCGGTGATCGATGCCTTGCAGGAGGATAACGTTAAATCGAAGGATACCTTCGATTTTATCTGTCAAGGTACGGGGCAGTATCGGATATGCGGTACGGTCTTTGACATAAAAACCAGAGACTCCGCCCCAACGGATGGCTGGGTTTGCTTTCGGAATATGCAAAAAGGAGGTTTTACCTATCTCTCCGACTATCCGATTGAAATTACGACTCCCTTCCTGTGGTATGACAAAGATGTAGTCATCAATACTATCCCCAAAGATTTGGCTAACGGGAATCTGCAAGGCCGCCGGGATCCCTACCGAGGCTGCGGTAATTTTTCTCTGCCGCCAACGGGCGGAAGGGAAGTGATCGTTGAAATCGGCTGGTAAGATTATTTGCCGTTTGATGCAGTAGCCGATTGGATATAATAACGACGAAAGGAAAAGGCATGAACCGTTTACATACCGGGACTATCCTGCTGCTCACTGTTATGCTGGGACTTGCCGCCCCGATGGGTTTTGCGGAAACAGCACCAAAGGCTGCTGAAGCTACCCGAGACAGCCGCCTGGACTGGTGGCGGGGGGCACGGTTTGGATTATTTATTCACTGGGGATTGTTCGGTTTTCTGGAGAAGGAATGGGACGTTGTCAAAATACCCACGGCTGAATACCCCGAGCTGGCAAAAAAGTTTAATCCGGTGAAATTCGACGCCGAGCAATGGGTTCGCACCGCTAAAGAAGCAGGGATTCAATATATCGTTTTTACCAGCAAGCAGCATGACGGCTTCTGCCTGTTCGATTCCAAGTTTACGAATTTTGATGTGGTGGACGCTACTCCTTTCAAACGGGATGTTATGCAAGAACTGGCCCAATCGTGTCATAAGCAGGGAATGCCCATCGGCTGGTATCATTCCATTCTGGACTGGCACCATCCGGACCAGAGCGAGTTCCTCCAGAAAGAGACCTGCTGCGGGGAGCGGTTCCCGGAGTATGTACAAAATCAGCTCTGGCCGCAATGCGAGGAACTGCTGCAAAACTACGGTCCGATAGCGGTCATGTGGTTTGATGGCGAATGGATTAAAGAATGGACCGAAGAACAGGGCAAGGCGTTATATCATCATTTGCGTGAGATTCAGCCGAATTTAATCATCAATAACCGGGTGGGCCGGGGGCGGCAGGAAAAGGCCGGGCAGCACGAAACGCGGGAATTTGTGGGGGATTTCGGCACGCCGGAGCAGGAGATTCCCGCCACCGGGATTCCTAATTATGACTGGGAGACCTGTATGACCATGAATGACTCCTGGAATTACAGCCGGAATGATACCAGCTGGAAGTCCAGCGAGGCTTTAATCCGCACCCTGGTCGATATTGCCAGCAAAGGAGGAAACTTATTGCTGGATGTCGGTCCCACCCCCGAAGGGGAATTTCCTGCCGCCGCGGTCGAAAGATTACAAGCCATCGGTGATTGGCTGAAAAGCAACGGGGAAAGTATCTACGGAACCCAGGCGAGCATTTTTCCAAAGCTGGACTGGGGCCGATGCACGACGAAAAATGGCAAGGTGTATCTGCATGTTTTCAATTGGCCCGGAGATACAAAACTTATTGTGCCTGCTCTGCAAAACAAAATACAACGAGCGTATCTCTTAGCGGATAAGAATCATGCCAATCTCAATATCATTGAAGGGAAACCAGCTTTTATCGTAGAATTACCCCAAACACCAACCGATACTATCGACAGTGTGGTTGTATTAGAAATGGACGGCCAGCCGACGATCGCAACAGACAAACCCATTCGCCCGGAAAATCCCGTACTTATCAAGCTGCCCTTCAGCTATCCCTGCGGCATGGAAAACACACCACTCATGTATAAAGGCCAACCGCTGCTGGTCAATAATCGCCGGCCCCTTAATGCCAAGGTAAAAGATTTTTACCTCTTTATAGAGGACCTTCGCACGGGTCAGGAGATCACCCGGTTCGGAGAAGGTTTTTCGTTTGTCAGCGGGTTTGTCAACGGGGATGAGATGAACGTCTTCGCCACGGAAAATACCGATGACGACTGGACGCACGATATCTACCGTTTTTCCTCTACCGATTTGCAAAACTGGAAAAAGGAACTGGTTATCCAACGCAAACCAGGGGAACATTTGTTTAATACTTCCGTCTGCCGCGACGATCAGGGCTATCTCATGGCCTACGATTCCAATGAGCCGGTGATGTGGTCATTCCGTTTTGCACGGTCAAAGGACCTTTCGCACTGGGAGGACGTTCCCGGATTGGAGTTTACCGACCTGGAAGGCAAGATGGCACATGGCAATGCAACGATGCGTTACTTTGCGCCGTATTACTATGCGATCTATGGCATCTGGAGCTATCAGGGGGGGCCATGGGTACATTACGAATATCAGCTTCCTGAAACCAAATACGTTACGGTTGTGGCTCGCTCCAAAGACCTGGTTACCTGGGAGCTAAGTCCGACCCGATCCCCGATGCTCGAACCGGAACCGGGCGAGATGATTAACAATACCGATGCCGATTTATTTGAATATCAGGGGCGAACCTATATTTACTACGCCACCGGCAACCAGTACGACATAGGTACGATCCGGGTGGCCATGTATAATGGGCCGATGAAAGAAATGCTGGAAGCCTATTTTCCCGAAGGTGTGCCGGCGGTCATCCAGTTCAACACGAAAGAAAAAAGATATATCTACCCGACGCAAAGGCTCGCACCACGAGTATCTGGCCTGATTCACTGCCCATCGAATAGAAAACACGAAACACAGGAAATCTAGGAAAGGAGTATTTAAAATGCGAAAACTAATTATCATGCGAACCATCCTGAAAGTATGGCTGGGCCTGGCGGTGTTTTTGACAAACGTCTCAACCG
>JAKJEP010000165.1:5095-7500 GCA_022705365.1 Planctomycetota bacterium
GTTCGAGCCGAACCGTGGGACCCGGCGGCAGCCGACTATTCGGGTAATAAAGGAAAAACCATCTACGTTTCGAAACTCGGTGACAACTCCGACGGCAGCAGTTGGCAAAAGGCGTTTCATACGATTCAGGCTGCACTGTTGACCATTCCGGACAATAACGGCGGACATCAGGTGATTATCCGTCCCGATACCTATGTCGAGGCCAACCTCTACACCGGTCATCCCGGCGCGAAAGGTTCCTACAATCTTTTAATCGGAGACGCCGACGGCAAACTCGGCTCCGGCGCCACCGGCTGGGTCATTGTCGATACCAGCTGCCCCGGCGTGGCCGTCCGCACCGCCACCGAATTGGCTCACAAGTTCGGCAACCCGCCCTTCAAGATCGTCGAATCTGACCAGCCGGAATCGGGCCTGAAAAGCGTTGATTGGTGGGGACCGACCCGATGTGCTCCGGAATATTCCACCGACGATTGGGATCGCTGGATTTTGCGTAATCTGTACGCGACCGGCTCCGAGGGTGGTTTCGGTTTGGCGATGACCGATCGCGAGGGTGCAGAGCTTTCCTGGTTGATGGAGAACTGCGTGGGCATCGGACGATTTGTTGGTACGTGTGCCTGTGGTCACATTGGCCGCAAGGACGAGCCGGTCCTGTTCCGCCGCTGCTATTTTGCCAATCTCGACTGGTGGGGTGACGCCGGCGGTGTATATGTGCGTGCCCATCATGAATCCATGCCTGATTTTCCCGATGCCATTTTTGAAGATTGCACCATTGTCTCGCCCGACAATGCCATGCAATGCGCCTATCCCAGCTTCAAACTGTACACCCGCGTTACATTCAAGAATTGCCGTTTGATTACATTGAATTTCTCTCAGCCCGGCGGTACGCCCGGTTCGGGCATCATCTGCTGCGACATCGATGGCAAATATCTGCATGTTGATTTTGAGGATTGCATCCTGATGGGCTACAAGGTATTCGGCAAAGGCTCGGTGCAGGGCAACAGGATAGCCGGTTCCGGGGAGGGCGATCCTTCCTACACCATCCAAGGCAAAGTCAGTGCCTATGTCCATTATCAGCAGCCGCTGCCGGAAGGATTTATTCGGCTGGGCCTTTGGCCTGCGGAGACATTCTACCACATCGCCCCGCCTAAAACGCCCCATGATATGGTGCCGCTATCCGCAACGGAAATTCAACCATGAAACCTTGATACCTGAACAAACGATACATTGGCGAATAACAAGGCCGATTCCAGCCTTTGCAGGAATAATTTTTATGGAGAAATAAGTTATGAATCGTTATTTGTCTGTTCCCCAAAATATAGTGATTATATTTATTCTGCTTCCGATTTGTGTATTATCCACCTCCTGCTACGCGGAAAGGCCGGAAAATCCCGCGCTCATCAAACTGCCATTCAGTTTTCCAGGCGGCATGGAAAACACACCGGTAATCTATAAAGGCCAGCCGCTGCTGGTCAATAATCGCCGGGGCTTGAATACCAAGGCGGCAGATTTTTATCTTTTTATAGAAGACCTGCGCAGCGGGCAGGAGATATGCCGGTTCGGCGAAACCTTCTCTTTTGTTAGTGGTTTTGTCAATGGAGATGAATTAAACGTCTTCGCCACCGAAAATACCGATGACGACTGGACGCACGATATCTACCGTTTTTCCTCAACCGATCTGCAAAACTGGAAAAAGGAACTGGTCATCCCGCGTAAACCGGGAGTACACCTGTTTAATGCTTCCGTTTGCCGGGATGAGCAGGGGTACGTGATGGCGTATGAGTCCAATCTGCCGGTCCAGTGGTGTTTTCGATTTGCGCGGTCCAGTGACCTTTCGCAATGGAAGGATGTGGAGGGGATCGAATTTGCTGATTTGGCGGAACAAACCGCCTGCGGAAATCCCACCCTCCGCTATATTAAACCGTATTATTACATGATCTACGGCATCTGGCGATCGAAAGGCCCCGGCGTTCATTACGAATATGAACTAAGTACGACCATGTATATAACCGCAATCGCCCGTTCCCGGGACCTGGCGATCTGGGAACTCAGTCCCACTCGCAAGCCCATGCTCGATCCGGAGCCGGGCGAGATGATAAACAATACCGACGCCGATCTATTTGAGTATGAAGGCCGAACCTATATTTACTACGCTACCGGAAATCAATGGGATAAAGGCACCATCCGGGTCGCCATGTACGACGGCCCCATGAATGAGATGTTCGAAAAGTATTTCCCCGCCGGTGTTTAAATGATACAATTCGACGCCCGCGAAGGTAAGTATATCTATCCGGAATCCTATCATCACAAAATAGAAAAATAACACTCAGGATTATTTATGATAGCTATGAGCTTACATATCGAAACCGCGGATATGGCAATTATTATTGCCTATCTGGTTGGTATTG
>JAKJEP010000166.1:0-4662 GCA_022705365.1 Planctomycetota bacterium
TTCTTAGCTCTTTCCACCTTCGATCCGTCATACACCGTATCCTCACCAGGGGGATACGATGTTCCTTGGCCATCCCATAGGCCAATAAATTCTAGTTGTATTTTTTTTGTAAAAATAGTATAAAGAAACACTAACGTGGTTTATCAAAGAGGTTGTTTCTTGTAAGTCCCAAAAAGGCAGATAGTTATGGCATGAGAGATTGCCTTTGGGTTTTTATTCAAATATGCTTCTCTCATACCGGCTGGTGTACAAAAGGTGTATTCCAGAGAACCAAATTTTTCTAATACTATAGCTTTTTAAAATAGAACGGTTAACTGGAGATGGAGCCAAAGTTTTTCTCAATTCGAAATCCACTTCAAGGCGAACTGCACGATTTTGTGATGTTGAGCGGTTTCAACTGCACGCATACAACAGATTTGGTTCGAGACCTTACATGTCTACTTGCAAACTACCGTGAAGAAGACATGCCTCTTTTTCCGGAAGTCTTTATTTTACCCTCAGTTGAGGCTATTATGTCGTTATCTCCGGGAACCCAGCGGGTTCCTATGGGAACCGTTCACCTGAGCAATGATGCTGATAAAATTCTGAAAGACTGTGCAAATTTAGCTTTGCACGGATGGGCGATTTACATTTCTAAGATAAATGATAATCAGGCAGAATATGGTGTTTTTCGCTCATTATTACACTCTTTTGCAAGAAGCGCAGAAGAAGCTATGGCGGACTACCCAGAAAAATCACCTTCTATTATTATAAGGAATCGGGGGCGTTTAATTGTGGAACTACGAAATGCAAAAGGAGAAACCTTTACGGCAATATTCACTTCTGCTGTAGCTTCGGGGTCGAATCTGGCTACGGAAGTAAAAAAATTTGTCTCTGCAACCGTGAGTTTACTGTCACAGGAACGTCGGGAACGATTCGAACCTTATCTAGTTCGGATTCTTCTTGATATCCTTCAGCATAGTCACGGAACACTACTTGCTGCGCATGTACCCCTTGAAAATGGCCAATTACCAGATACGCTAAAAGATGGAGTATGGCTTAATAAATCGATAGATATTGCAGATGTTTATCATACTGCCCTGGATACTAACGATGCACAGTCGCTTGCTTCGCTTCAAGCGATCGAGACACTATTGACTGGAATGATTGCAAGTGATGGAATTGTTGTCTTTGGAACAGATGGTACACTGCTTGGATACCGAGTTTTTCTGAAACCTACTGAAGAAGAGAGCCGTAACCTTCCTCACAAGGGTGGTGGTCGGCGCAGGTCGTATGCTCTATTGGAGCAAAGATTAGGAGCAAATCTGAGGGCGGCGTTATTCCGCTCTCAAGACGGTGATATAGAATGCAGGGTAACTGAATGATGAGTAATCCCAATAATCCTATTATAGTATGGAGCCCAACCGATGTAGTCACACTTCCTGCCACAGCAAAAACTCCCACAGAGATTGTAGAATTTGCAAGAGCTACACTATCAAGGCGGGATGTACAATCTATCATTGCAGGTTTTGAGACGGAAAGCTACGAAATGGTGTCTACTTTTGTTTGGGCCAAGGCCGCAGCTGCAATGAAAAAACAATTGGCGACACTCGGTATGGAATTTGTGGGGGAAATGCTCGGGCGTCAGGACCTTGATGCTGATTCAGATCCCACGACAGCTATCGCAGATCATGAGGTTATCGCTCTTGCTGAAGATTTGGGAATGATTACAGCAACCCAAGCACTCCGCCTGAAACACTCCCAGCAATTAGTGGCGCATTTCACTTCACTGGAGGATTCTGATGATGCTGATGATTCGATGCAAATGGAAGAGGCATTGAATCTTTTGAAAACGTGTGTCACGAGTATTTTAGGTAAGCAGCGATTCGATGCCGCACTTCAGTTTGCTGATTTCCGGAAACGTTTGGCGGAAAATACCTTAGAAAGTGAAGATGAAGACGTGATCGCTATAAAGAATTCACCATATTTTTTCATCCGCACGACCCTAAGTGTACTCCTGTCAATGGTTAAGACTGAAAAAGGAGCTACACTTGAGCATGCTGTTGGCAATATGATGTTACTTCTACCGATCCTATGGGAAAAACTGAGATCAAGTGAGAGATGGCAGGTTGGGCAAGCGTATGCGGAAGTCAATGCTGCTGGCAAGCAACAGGCATCTGCTGGTTTGAAAAAGGCTCTAATTGATGTTAAAGGTTTTGATTTCGTACCTGAGACATTACGTTCAAGTACATTCACTGAAGCTGCAGCTAAGGTCCTTAGCGCCCATTTCGCTATGAATAACTTCTATAATGAGGCGGCACCAATGAAGGTTCTAGCAAATTTAGGATCTACAATCCCAATGCCAGCGTTTCCAAAATGTATGGAGGCAACTCTTGCTGTTTACCTGGGCAACTTTTGGGGTCATGCTTGGAATGCAGAATCATATGCAAAGCTAGTATTACAATCGTTGCGTCCCACGCAGTGGGAATATTACTTTAATGAGTGTCTTCCCCGAGACCGGACCATCCTCGACAAGCTGTCCTTAGAGGATAAACCTATTAGACGATGGAAAAACATAATTACGGAGTTTATTGATATTTCTGCTGTTACATTAAAGAACCAAGACATTGAAGCCGTCCTTAGTGCTAGCGTAGATAATGGGGACAAAGAAATAATGAGGAGAGCAAATGCTTTGCGGTCACGGCTTGGAGAGTAATTGTTTTCTACATTAGAGGAATTAAAGTGGTCAGGCCCCGAATAACATCCAAAATATTCTTCTAAATATTCTTTTTCCAGTTTACTCATAATCATAGTGATTCGCCCCCGCATGTATATTCTGAGGACATACTATAAGTATTCCCCCTCCCTGCTTTTTCGGCCCCGACCCTGAGGGAGGGGAGCAAAAACACGGTTTCACCTGTTGAACATGTTAGTATCCGAAGTTTCCGTATTTATTGACGCAACCAGCCCGTATTTCCGGATGGTCCACTCGATAACTGAATGGGTTGTTATTCTTGATTTTCTCATTTCCTGTGGTTATACCGATAGTGAACAGATAGATAAAGCCAAATTTAATACAAAATCCGGCCGGTGAATGAAGTAAAATTATTGCTGAATCTCTACTATGAAACGCTCTATGAGCGATTGCTGGAGCGGAAGGGGGATTGTCTGAGCCGTATGGAACTGCTACTGGCGGATGAGATTCGGGAAAGGGGCTTCCGGGAAATTACCCCGGACAAGGCAGGGGCGTATCAGGAAGCCTGTGCGGCATTTCTGGAGGAACGGCTGGAGATATACAATCCGACCGGCGTGCAATATACCTTTGAACCGACCAGCCGGAAAGAGGCGTTTGAGCTGGAGAAGCAGCTTGACTGGTATGATAGCGAACCGGAATTCGACCGTTTGTGCCGGGCCGTGCGTCAAAAAGTACGACCGGGGATGACCCAGCCGGAAAGGCAGGCGGCAGTAGGGGAGGTCATCCGGCAATGCGGGGCCTATCCGGATCAGAGTATTCTCGCCGGTTATACCGCCAGCCCCACCCCTCAGAAATTGCCGGATTATGTCCTGGCGACCGTCCTCGAAGAAATACTGAAGGAATAGATGGGGCGGGGAAAGCGGCAATTTTCCCTTTGCAACCGGGTGGGACTTGCTATACTTACAAAAATGTAGGAAATTGGATTTTGGATTTTTGACAGGTTTGAGGTGTATATGGCGCCCCGCGTGCAAAAACCGGTGATTCGGCCCGAAGTAAGCGAGCTGTCCCTGCTGTTTGATATCAGCCAATTGCTGGACCGCAGCATCGATATCAAGGATGTGGTTCAGCCGGTGCTGAAGTCGCTGGCCGATCATATGGGCGGGGAGGTCCGCAGCACCCTGACGCTGCTAAATCGTGACTCTGGCGAGATTTACATCGAGGCGGCCCATGGCCTGACCGAGATCCAGCGGGAGAAAGGCCGCTATCGGCCGGGGGAGGGCGTAACCGGCAAGGTGATCCAGACCGGCAAGCCCGTGGCGGTGCCGCGGGTCTCCAGGGAGCCGATGTTTTTGAACCGGACAGGGGCGCTTAAGGAACTGAGCAAGAAGGATATTTCCTTCATTTGCGTGCCGATTAAGATGGGCAATGAAACCATTGGCGCCCTGAGTGTGGACCATCTGTTCAGCGACAAGGTATCGTTTGAGGAGGATGTCCGGCTGCTTTCGATTATTGCCTCGATGATTGCCCAGGCGGTGCGCCTGCGCCAGTCGGTCATGGAGGAGCGCCAGCGGCTGATGGAGGAAAATGTGCGGCTGCAGGAGCAGTTGAAGGACCGGTTTCAGCCGGCCAACATCATCGGCAATTCCAAGTCGATGCAGAACGTCTATGATCTGATTGCTCAGGTCTGCAAGAGCGACACCACGGTCTTGATTCGCGGGGAGAGCGGCACGGGCAAGGAGCTGGTCGCCAGTGCCGTGCATTACAACAGCCCGCGGGCCAACAAGCCCTTTATCAAGGTGAATTCCGCCGCCCTGCCGGAGACGGTGATCGAGAGTGAGCTGTTCGGCCATGAAAAGGGGGCGTTCACCGGGGCTTTGGCGATGCGCAAGGGGCGGTTCGAACTGGCCAGCGGGGGCACGATTTTTCTGGATGAGGTGGGGGATTTGTCGCCGGCGACCCAGATCAAGCTGCTGCGGGTGATCCAGGAG
>JAKJEP010000166.1:4672-7471 GCA_022705365.1 Planctomycetota bacterium
GCTCAGGCCAAAATCTTACGCGTCTTGCAGGACAAGGCGCTTACGCGGGTGGGCGGTGAAAAAATCATTCGCGCCGATGTCCGGATTATTGCCGCCACCAACCGGAACCTGGAGGAAATGATCGTGGCGGGCCGGTTCCGGCAGGATTTGTATTACCGCTTGAATGTGTTTCCGATTCATATCCCGCCGCTGCGGGACCGCAAAAACGACATTCTGCTGCTGGCCAATTATTTTGTGGACAAGTACAGCCGGCTCCATCACAAGAACATCAAGCGGATCTCCACGCCGGCGATCGATATGCTGACCTGTTATCACTGGCCGGGCAATGTGCGGGAGCTGGAGAACTGCATCGAACGGGCGGTGCTGCTCAGCGAAGATGAAGTGCTGCACGGCCACTATCTGCCGCCCACCCTCCAGACGGCGGAAGCCAGCGGCACAGCGCATACCGGGACGCTGGCGGAAACCCTGGACAAAGTGGAGCGGGAGCTGCTTATCGATGCCCTGAAATCGGCGCGGGGCAACAAGGCCAAGGCCGCAAAAATGCTGGGGCTGACCGAGCGCATCATGGGCCTGCGGGTACAGAAACACGGTATCGATGCCAGGCGATTTCGTACCAATCTGTAGGCTGTAATCGAAATACTTACATAAATGTAATATAATGTACCGGGGGATAGAGGGTGGCTTCTGTTTAGTATTTCCATAACCGATTTAATATCAGGCAAATACATTTATTTTTTGGGAATTCAAGTTTTGGCATGATAAATGCTTTTCCATCTTCTGCGTACGCAGCGTAGATGTGTTTTTGAGTCTTTGTATGAATCAGTAAGGAGTGTGTTTGTCATGTGGAAGCGATTGTGCCTGGTGTCTGGTATTTCTTTGTCAATGATGTCCCTGGTCTTGGCTGCCGGGGAGGCCGAGGAGCTGACGACCGCGGAACCCGAAAAGCCCAAATTGGGTGTGGATTTTAGCACCACCTATACCAGCCGCTATATGTGGCGCGGCTACGATGTTTTCGATGATCATGCCGCCTTGCAGCCCAGTGCGACCGTGGACCTCTTTGGCTCCGGTTTCAGTATCAATACCTGGGGTTCGATACCGATGGGCAGCGGCTATGAAAATCTATCCGAACTGGATTACACCATTGCCTATAGCGCCAGCTATTTTGAGGACGAAAAGTATACCCTGGATGTGTCCGCCAATTATATTTATTACGATTTCTACAAGGTGAAGTCGAAAGGGGCGGATACCGAAGAAGTCGGCATCAGTTTCTCGCTGCCCAAACTGCTCGAAATCGGCGGCAGCGCCCTGGTGCCCAAATATTATGTCGGCAAGCTGTGGCCGGTGGATGGGGCGGACGAGATCGCCAGCGTGTATCATTCGCTGGGTCTTTGTTACGATATTACTATTCCAAATACGGAACAGGTTTTATGTTTTTATTCGGATATCAATTACAACGACGGCATGTTCAACGCCGATTCCGACTGGTCCCACTCCACCTTCGGCGTCTCGACCGGAGTGCCTGTCGGGCCTGTTACGATCACGCCCTTCCTGAGCTACCAGGTATCGATGGAAGATACGGTGAATACGGAAGATGAACTCTACGGCGGAGTCACGGCGAGCGTCAGTTTTTAACTCGCCTTCCCGTGATTTCTCCCGGATTCCATCCCTGGCTCTGGATTCCAAAAGCTACAAATATGTAGTAAAAAGATATAAAAGCTACATATATGTATGAATAACAGTTTTTATGTGATGAATAAAAATTGCAGAAAAATTTTTATAAATAGCTATCCAGCAAACAGATAAGTTGATGAATGAATAACGGTTAGTGTAAGTTTGGCATATGTTTTGTTAATTAGGGCATAGTAAGATTGAACCTTGCTATGGAAGGTGAAAAAATGAGAATCAAAAAAAGATATTGGATGTTGATATTGGCAGTAATGTTTTTACTGTCACCCGGCAGGGCATGGGCCTCGGATACTCCTGTTTTGGATACCGGGGCCACCGCCTGGATGCTGACTTCGACGGCACTGGTGCTGCTGATGATTCCGGGACTGGCCATGTTCTACGGCGGGCTGGTGCGGACCAAGAATGTGCTGGGGACCATGATGCACAGCTTTGCTGCCATGGCGATCATGAGTGTGCTGTGGGTTATCTGCGGCTACGCGATGTGCTTTGGCAAAAATATTCTGGGCGGATGGATCGGCTGGGACTCCAGCCTGCTGTTTCTGCGCGGGATAGATACCACCATTCTGGGTAGCGGCGTGCCGGAATATGTCTTTGCCATGTTCCAGGGAAAATTCGCCATCATTACCCCGGCCCTGATCGCCGGGGCGTTTGCCGAGCGGGTGAATTTCCGCGGCTATTGCGTGTTTATTGCCGTCTGGGGCCTGCTGGTCTATAACCCGCTGTGCCACTGGGTATGGGCGTCTGACGGCTTTCTGTTCAATATGGGAGCGGCCGGGGCGATTGATTTTGCCGGCGGTACGGTAGTCCATATTTCCGCCGGGATCAGCGGCCTGGTGGCGGCGATCTATCTGGGCGCCCGGCGCGGCTTTCCCCGCACGGCCATGCGGCCGAGCAATCTGGTGATGACCATCATCGGCGCCGGCCTGTTGTGGGTGGGCTGGTTCGGATTCAATGCCGGCAGCAGCGTCGCCAGCACCCTGCTCACCGCCCAGGCCTTGACGGCTACCCAGGCGGCGGCTGCGGCGGGAGCCATGACCTGGATGCTGATCGAAGGCTTTCATCAAGGCAAGGCGACAGCCCTGGGCTTTGGCAGCGGCGTGTTGGCCGGCCTGG
>JAKJEP010000167.1 GCA_022705365.1 Planctomycetota bacterium
CCCGCTTGATACGCTGGCCCAGGATACGGATCCACTGGTCGGGATAGCCGGTCAGCAGGACATTACCGACATCGAAATAGGCACCGACCTGTTTGGACTTAAAACTGTCGATGAAGGACTTCATTTCCAGGGGGCTGAGGAGGAATTTGTTCCAGACGTTTTCAATACCGAGCGCCACGCCCAGTTTTTCCGCTGTGGGCAGCAATTGCTGGACGGCGTCGACGGCCCGCTGATAACAGATGTCATAGGGAATCACCTCGGCATCCGGCAGGAAGAAGACATCGACCGCGCCGGGGACGAAAAGATAGGCATCGGTCCCCAGCCAATGAGTAACCTGTAACGCACCCTTGGTGAAGTCGATGATTTTGGCCCGGACGGCCGGGTCATTGGCGGAGGGGGAGCAGCCCCAGCTCTCCCCGCTGGCAACGCCGGCGATTTCGATGCCGATTTTACGGGCAGTCTTGACAATCTGCTGGCACTCTGCCTCGGTGGTTTTATGGGTGAGTACCCCCTGGCTGCCGATACACAGCTCGATGGCGTCAAAACCCAGGTCCCTGGCCTCCTGCATGGCTTCGGCGATGGGCCGCCTGGCCTCCAGACCGCCTTCAAACATCCAGTAACTTGCACTGATCTTCATCGTTATACCCTTTACCAAAATAACCGTAACTTACTTTTAACCTGTTTCCATAAAATATCCGGTAATTTTGTTGACTTCCATAGCTGAAAGTAACATGATGATGTATAAACGTAACTTAAATTGGCTATTTTTTTACGGTCTGAATCATGAAAGCAGAAAGTGACAGCCAGCATATCATCAAACGGGAGATTTCGCAATGTCCGCCCGGGCATGTAATCACGGCGGATTACTTTTATTATGACACAGAGCCAGGCGATCCGTCGGAGCTGGCGATTATCTGCGGCGGGCACGAGAAATGCGCTGCGGATTTCATGATTCGCCGCAGCAATTATCCGCATTATGTAATCAAATATACGCTCCGTGGTAAGGGAGTTTTTCGGATTTATGGGAAGGTGCATCCGCTCCAGGCGGGAGTGATTTCGGGTTTTGCACCGGGTGAGGCGCATGAATACCGGGCGGATGAGCAGAATCCGATGGAGCATATCTTTTTTGTGTTCACGGGCCGGCAGGCGGGGGAACTGCTGCGGAAAAGCACACTGGACCGCCGCGGGGCCTTTGCGATATCGGATTATGAAAAGATCCAGTCGCTGGTGGAGACCATCCTGAAAAACGGCTTTGAAAAAAATGAGTATTCCCAGCCGCTTTGTGCCGGGTATCTGCGGGTGCTGCTGCTGGAGGTGGCGTCCATGGCGTCCCAGTCGGAGGAGTACCGGCCCATTTCGCTGGAGACGTACCGGACATGCCGAAAATACATTCATGAGAACTTTTCGGCGATTACCTCTCCCGGCGAGGCGGCGGAGGCCTGTTATGTGAATGTTCGGTATATGTCCCGGCTGTTTAAAAAGTACAGCCAAACGACGCCGCATGAATATATTACCCGGCTGAAGCTGAACAAAGCAGGCCGGCTGCTGCTGAATTCCAACCAGACCATCAGCCAGATTGCCCAATCGCTGGGTTTTTACGATCCTTATCATTTTTCGCGCAGTTTCAAGAAGTTTTTCGGCGCTTCGCCGCAGCAGTATCGGAATATTCATTTATAAGGAAAGGATATGCAGGAACCTGAAACGAATTCAGTGGAAACGGAACGCCGGCAGGAACCGGTGCAGGGGATATGCGGCAAATACCGGCCGGAGAAGGAATATACCTGGCGGCAGGAAGGGTTGGATAATCTGCCCTATCTGGTGATGACGGTGCTGGGGGCGGTGATTGTGGCGCTGGCGGCGGAAAATCCGGTCTGGAAATGGATAGGGGCGGCGGGCTATGTGGTTTACAGCGCGGCTGGGGCCCTGGGTATCATTCTGCTGGTGTGCCCGTACTGCCATTTGTACGATACCCGCCGGTGTCCGTGCGGGTATGGGCATATTGCGGCCCGGCTGCAGCAGCGAAAGGACACCAGCCTCTTCAAGCAGAAATTCAAACGGCATATTCCGTTGATTGTGCCCCTGTGGTTTATCCCTCTCCTGGTCGGGGGGCTGGGACTGTACCTGGAATTCCGCTGGCTGCTGGCGGGTTTTATCGGCGGCTTTATGGTGGTATCCTTTGTGATTCTGCCCCTGGTGGCGAAAATCTACGGGTGCGGGCATTGTTCACAGAAGGAAAATTGTCCCTGGATGAAAACAAGGTAAAGGAAATTCATATGGCAAGAGAATTATTCAACCTGGACGGCAAGCGGGCCCTGGTAACCGGCGGTGGCCGAGGGATCGGGCTGGCGCTGGCCCAAGGGCTGGCGGACTACGGGGCGGATATCGTGATTACCGCCCGGACGAAAGAACAACTGGAGAAGGCAAAACAGCAAATCGAAAGCAGCACCGGCCGGAAGGTCTGGACGTTTGCGTATGATGTGAGCCAGTTGGAAGGGATTCCCGATTTCTTTCAGCAGGTAGTGAAGGAAACGGGCGGAATCGATATTCTGGTGAATAACGCGGGAACGGCCAGCCGCTACCCGTCGGAAGATTATCCGTTCGAGGAGTGGCGGAAGATTCTAACGGTCAATCTGGATGCCGTTTTTCTGATGAGCCAGGCCTTTTGCCGGCATCGCAAGGAAATAGGCGGCGGCGGGCGGATCATCAATATCGGTTCGCTGATGTGCAAGGCGGCCCGGGTAATGAATCCTCCCTATGCGGCCAGCAAGGGGGGCATTCTGCTGCTGACCAAGGAGCTGGCGGTCGATTGGGTCAAGTACAATATCAATGTCAACGCGATTGCGCCGGGTTTTATAACGACCGAGATGACCCAGCCGCTGCGGGAGAACGAGAAACTGAATACATGGGTAATTTCACGGACACCGAAAGGCCGCTGGGGCAAGCCGGAGGAACTGGTGGGCGCGGCGGTGTATCTGGCCTCGGAGGCAAGCAGCTTTGTGACCGGCGAGATTATCTATGTGGATGGGGGCTGGTATGCGGCCATGTGAGGCGAAGGCACGGAAAAAAGCCGGGAAAGGCGCGGCAGCGGGGAAAGGTTGTCGTTATTCCTTGATATTTTTGCCGACGGCGAACTGCACGAACTTTTCGACTTCGCCGGCCAGATCGGAAAGGTCGGGAATTTCAAAATCCTCGTAATGACCCGGCTCGAATTCACCGTGGCGGTTTTTGGTAAACAGCCGGACCCGGATGACCGGTACTGACTGGCTCAGGCCGCCGCGGGTATGCTCGGTCAGTTCCACGCGCGAATCCTCACTGATGAAGATCAGGGCCTTGCCGGTATAAATGGCCGTTGGGAAATAATCGCGCAATATTCGTAACCGATCCATCATGGCGGTAATTGTACCGCGAAAGGATGGCTTTGGCAATATGGCTGTCTTTTTGATCCGCCGTCTGTGCCGTCCACAGAAAGAAATCCTTGCAATTTTGTCGATAAAAGGATATATTGATAAACATGATGGAGCAAATCGAAAATTTAGCGGATGAGCTGGATGATTTCCTCAAGGGAATATTCGATTTTGACCAGTCCATGCGAGCGATTGAAAGTACAATTCGCCCGGAAATCCCGGGAGCAGTGGTAAGCCATAAAATCGCTACCAGCAACGAATTATCGCGCGTTTTACAGGCCTTGCCGCTGCTGCAAGGCAAGTTTTCCCGGCTGCCGGTGAATCTTTTTCCTCAGGACCAGGAGATTCCCGATGCGGTTCGGCGCAGTCTGGCCCGGATCTATATCGAATGCAGTAACCGGAAGAACCTGAGCGATGAATGGGTAGTAT
Organism: Planctomycetota bacterium; assembly: GCA_022705365.1. Lineage (GTDB taxonomy): Bacteria > Planctomycetota > Phycisphaerae > Sedimentisphaerales > SM23-30 > JAKJEP01. Next base: position 3,834 of record JAKJEP010000167.1, read on the forward strand.
TGCGGGCGGGAGAATATCACCCCAGCCATCTGGATCAAATCAAGACGCTGGAGGAAAATATCCAGATTTGCGAAAACAGCATTCAGGTGGAAGCCCATAAACTGCTCAAAATCGCATTCAAGCTGCGAAAGCAGGAAGAATCGGCATAATCCCGGTAAACGGCTGGGGGAGGGGATTTACTGGAGCGAACCGATGATTTCGGTCACTTTTTTACAGCGGTAGCGAATGAGATAGGTTTGGATCCCGTCGATGATCTGAACCAGGCAGGAGGGCCGAACCAGAACGGCGGTACCGACGGAAACGGCTGTGGCCCCGGCCAGTATAAATTCCAGGGCATCATGGGAACAGGTAATCCCGCCCAGTCCAATGAGGGGAATTCCGGCGGGTTTGGCTACCGCCTGATAGACCTGATGGACCAGATAGAGAGCGATCGGCTTGATGGCAGGGCCGCTCAGCCCCCCTACCCGGTTGCCGAGAACGGGTTTTCTTGTTTCGATATCGATGGCCATACCGGTGAAGGTATTGACCAGACTCAAGACATCGGCGCCGGCATCGACGGCGGCCCGGGCCAGAAGGGTGATGTCGGTGACATTGGGGGTCAGTTTGACAATCAGGAGGGTATCCGGACAGGCTTTTCGTACGGCCCGGACCAGTTCAGCCAGGAGGCGGGGGTCTTTGCCGAAGGTCATGCCGCCTTCGCGGACATTGGGGCAACTGACATTCAGTTCGAGTCCGCGGACTGGTTCCAGCCCATACAGCCGGGAAGCCACCGCGACATATTCCTCGATGGTTTTACCGGCCACATTCACAAAGACGGGGACCGGCAGCCGCTGGAGGAGAGGAATTTTTTCTTCGCAGAAGAGTTCCAGCCCGACATTGGCCAGGCCGATGGCGTTCAGCATGCCGGAGTGGGTTTCGCAGGTCCGCTGGGGAGGATTTCCCGGGCGCGGTTCCAGGGTGATGCTCTTGGTAATAAAACCACCCAGCCGGGTCAAATCGACAAAATCACGCAGTTCCATCGAGTACCCGCAGGTACCCGAAGCCGTCAGTACCGGATTGGCCAATTGTACCTTCCCCAGATGCACCGAAAGATCAGGCTGATTGAATGGCTCCATGGCGTTTCGTTAATCCCAAATGATTTTTTCCATGTCAAAGACCGGTCCATTACTGCAGACCAGTTTATATTTCCCCGCGGTTCCGTCTGGTTCGGCTGCGGCAGTTTTAACCGCAACCACGCAGGACTGGCAAAGCCCTATTCCGCAGGACATGTAGTTTTCCATACATACCTGGCCAGCCAGGTTATGTCGCCGGGCCAGGTCCGCCACCGCCTTTAACATGCCCTTCGGCCCGCAGGTATAAATCCGGGCCTGATTCCAATCACTCCGCTTTTGCAGAAACATCTCCAGTGCCTGGACGATGCTGCCGGGAAAACCGATGCTGCGGTCTTCCGTGGCGAGGATTGCGTCTGTCTTGCTGCGGGCAAATGGTTCCAGAACGGCAGCGGGGATCAGAGGATCGGATGGCAGTTTCGCAAGGTTTGCGGCAGTTTCAAAATGGCTTTTCGTCCTGGCTCCAGCGAAACCCAGCAGGTTGGTGAAGCCGGCCTGAGACAACTGGTCGGCCAGAAAATATAACGGCGGCAGTCCGACTCCTCCCCCAATCAAAATCACTTTTTCGTTCGGATCGCCCGGCAGGGAAAAGCCGTTGCCCAGGGGACCGAGTAAATTGATGGAGTCTCCCGCTTTTTGGCGGGAGAGCCAGGCAGTACCCGGCCCCAGAACCCGATAGATAATTTCCAGGAAGAGGCCTTCGAACCCGGCAGGTTTTGCGTCACTATGCGGTCTAAGCTGTTGGTAATTTTTGCTTATGCCGGCAATGCTGAAGGGGCGGCGCAGCAGCGGATCTGTTTGCCGAAAATCATTCAGGTCCCGGCAGGCCACCTGGATAAATTGCCCGGCCTTTGCCTGGGCGAGGCAATCGGCTGGCTGGCCGGCCAAAGCCAGCAATAAGGAATTATTGCCGTCTCCCAGATGAATCTGGTCAGCCACTCGAGCTGTGAACTCGCCGCGCCGGGGCATTTTAGGAGTCTGACCGATCGAATTTCCCATAGGCTTCCACTCTTTTTGGGGCCATCATATCAAAAAATTATTTTTATACAAAAAAACTTCCGGAACAGTATGTCAACTGCTCCGGAAGTGCGCCACGGCTAAGAAATTCGTTCCAGAAGAGGTTGGCTCTTCTGAAAACAAGCCGCATAATTCGATAAACCTGCAAGGAGGTTTCTTTCTCCGTTTAACGAATCTAGTATAACAGGGGGTCAGAAAGCTGTCAACGAAAGGAAAAAAATTAGCGGAATCGGCATGTTAATTTCGTAAGTATTTATTACGAAATACTTTACGTATGTACTTCTGACTGTTTTTCCCCCAAAAAAGTCGGATTGGCAAAAAATATTGAAAATGTCATAAGTATTTATTATTTACATACTTATATATTTTTTACCCAGAAAATCAAATCTTTCTCCGGATAGCCAGCATCAGCTCAATTTCACCTACCGGTCGTTCCAGTTGCTGGGCAATGGCCACAGAAGACATCCCCATGTTCTTGAGCTTTAGCACCTCTTCGACCAGGGGGTCATTGTTTTTTCCCTTTTCCGGCAGCGGCTGGGGTTTGAATTCCACCGGGGGTGAAGAGCTAATCGGAGGGGAAGTATGTTTGGCCGCAGTTGGATTTTTTAAATTCGTCTGTCCTTCCATAAGATGCTGAAGGGCTTCCATTTTCTGGTCAGCCTGGTGCAGAAGCAGGTCCATTTTGGTCAGCCGCATATCCATTTGCCCGTTGATTTGACGAGACAGATCGGCTAGCTCCGCCATCAATTCGCCAATCTGGTTACAAACATCCCGCCCCCGGGTTTGCTCTTGAATCCGCTCCTGGACGGTGAGACCGTCTCGCTCTCTGCTCCGGCGGATTTTGCGACGGGCACTGATGAGCATAAAGGCGGTCAGAATCAGGATACCCAGGACCAGGGCATAGGGCGCCAGATTTTGACTGATTTTCCCGGAAGGTTCCTGAGCCAGTATCCACCAAATAAAATTCTGCAAACCGATCATCCTTTATTCAGCCTATTCTGTGAAGGGCTTTGATAAGCGGTAACGGCGGCGGCCATCACCCAGCGAACGGGAACATTATACTGTTTGGCCGCGTGCAGGCAATCCTCAAATTCCGGCGAAGCGGTGATTTCCTGACTATCCAGAAAACCGACTTTGATTCGAATGGTTCCGTAGGGTGTTTCCACGGGTTTATGGGTGCGGGGCAGAATACTTCGCCGGCAAAGGCGGCGGCGGATGCCGAAGGTGGAGGTTTCCCGGAAAAGAAGCTGCTCCATGGCCGCTTGCCGGGCCGGCGGGCAGATAACGGTTAAACAGACGCCGGGCCGATTTTTTTTCATAAATACCGGCGTCGAATATACATCCAGAGCGCCCTGTTCGAGGGTTTTTCCCATAACGTGCCCAATCTGCTGGGCGGGCATATCATCCAGGCAGGTTTCCAATATGCAGACTTCGTCGCAAAGGGGTTCCGGGGCCGTATTCTCTTCTTTTAGCTGCCCTACCAGAAGTCGCAGGACATTCGGCAG
>JAKJEP010000168.1:0-4660 GCA_022705365.1 Planctomycetota bacterium
GGCAAGGCGGGGGGGATGCCCGTCATTGCCGTCACCAACACCCGCCCGGCAGAGGAACTGGCTGCCGCCGGTGCCGACCGGATCATCGCCAGCCTGACCGAGCTGGCCGTGCGGGATTTTGAGGAGCTGCTGTTGACCCCTAGCAGTTGATACGTTTCCCAAGAGCAACGGATATTAAAGTGAAACGAGTTTTTTACGATTACCAGTGGATAGAGGGGTATCTTGGACAATTGGTTAACACTTGAAACGCGGAATCTGAGGCAGTCCTGGCAGAAATACGACCAGCACATTCTTATGGATTATCTGGTTCAGGATGTGGAGGATCCCCGCATCAATGTGCCGAGCATTTTAACCCGCCATTATCTGCTGCGGCAATTGTTTCCCGGGTGTTATGACTATGACTATCTGATGGACCAGGAGATCCGCTTTGCCCTGGCTGTGAACTGGCTGCGGAAGCTTCTGAAAACGCCCATCCGCTCCGAACAATTGCGCAGTATCGTATATGCTCTGGGCGAAGGGCAGTCCGCTGCCGGCGAAATCCTCATCCCCCGCTTTTTGCAGGAAACCTTTGCCGCCTTGAAATTCCCCAATTACATGTGCTATCTCTTTGGGTACGCGCCGGTCGAAACCGTCGAACTCCCGATTCCGGAATATATCCTGAACACCTTTCAAAAAATATGGCGGGAAATTCTGGAACAGCAGCCGGGGCAAACCATTTCCGTCCTGGAGCCTGCCTGCGGTTCCGCGAACGATTATCGCTTTCTCCATACTTTTGGGATCGCCCGTTTTCTCGATTACACCGGTTTTGATTTGTGCGAAAAAAACATTCATAACGCCCGGCATTTGTTTGCCGCTGCGGATTTTCGTGTGGGCAATGTGCTGGCAATGGATTTTCCCGATCAGTCGTTTGACTATTGTTTTATCCACGATCTGTTTGAACATTTATCCGTACCGGCGATGGAAGTGGCCGTTTCGGAAATCTGCCGCGTGACCCGCCAAGGCATTGTAATCGGCTTCTTTAATATGCAGGATATCGCTTTGCACCAGGTGCAGCCGGTGGCTTCCTATCATTGGAATATCTTGAGTCTGGCCCGCACCCGGGAAATGTTCACCGCCCGTGCCGCTGCCGTCCGGGTGATTCCCATCTCTTCCTGGCTCGCCTCAAAATTCCATTTTCAGGAAACCCACAATCCCCATGCGTACGCTTTTTATGTGGAACTATAATCCGCATATTTCTTGCTCTCCCGTCGGTACCCGCCCCTGACGGTCAGGCCCGTGAGTCGGAGCGGAGGTACGGAGGATGTATGTCTGAGAACGGCTGGCGGATCAGAATAGCGTGGATCCAAGCCGGATCAAAGCAAAAAAGGAGACAGGCTGCCATTGCCTGCCTCCTTAATACATTCGGGAAATTCCAACCGTTTACTAAATCATCTTTTCCTGCGGCAAAGGAACAGACCACCCATCGCCAAAAGTCCGATGGATACCGGTTCGGGTACCGGAGTGATCGTAAGATTGGAAGAACCGCTAAAGTTCTGCGAGAAATCGCTTAAGGTTACCGGCACATCGAAGGTAATCTGAACGATCTTGCCCAAAGGCAGTACAAAATCACCGGTCAGACTGCCGCCGGTTACGACAAACTGGCCTTCACCGGCCAGGATGCCGCCGTTGTTGAACACCTCAACTACATTCAGATTTCCGATATGGCCAGAGAGCAGGATGTTGGCTCCGCTGTCCAGAAAGGATAAGTCGCCATCGGCAAACTGCCCGGCAGCCACCCCGCCAGCCGAGTTATCCGACTGGAGATAGGTGGACATGGCAAACGAACCGTTGGCGTAGGAAATCTGCTGGCCCAGAGTATCCTCAACGACAATATTTGCCGCATCTGCTAAAGCTAAGGTTCCCAGGCCGAAGTTACCACCGCCGGCTGTGAACGTACTTTCCACATCACTTACATTGATGGATTTTATGGCACCCGAAGACACTGAAATTGCACTCAAAAGTGCGACCAAAACCAATAAACATACTTTTTTCTTCATACTTCCTCCTTTGGAAATATATATTCATTTATTCAATATGTCACTGTAACAGGGTCTGCTATACTACTTTTACTACATATTGCCAGCATTGTCAAGAAAAAAAGCCCTGGAAGGGAGATTTTCTCTGGTTTTATTGAGTATTTTTGCTTTACCCGCATTTCTCACGGACTTTCGATTTTCAGCGGTCTTTTTGCCCACCTTCTTCGTTCTCGTCGCTATCTGTCCTCAACATATATACTTATATGCCTGCGGAAGATAAGCTCCCGCGGCCTCGAAGGCGGATCAAAAATTCGCGCTGAAAACAGACAGTTGATGTTGGCGAAGGGGTAAATAGTACATAAGACATGTTGAATCATTGAGTTATCAATATATTTGTCAAAATCCCGTGAGAAATGCGGATTAATAGGGAGATAAGTTATGTGATTAGATACCAATTCCTGCTGCGGCAGAGGCCCTGTTCATGTTTTTCAGATCCCCAGCCGGTTTCTCCTTGACTTTAAACCGTTTATATTATAGGGATTACAAAAAATGAGGATTGAGTTGTTTATCGGAAAGGATGCACCGGTATGACCCGCGGCAATGATGATTGGACAGATTCCTCTTCCGGTTTTTCTCACGAAGCGGTTCGCCTGCCGTCTCTGCCGCAGCGGCTGGAAATCATTGAACGCCTGATGGCTGAGGCGATAGCCGATCCCCTGGTGGCACCCTATCGCCGCCGCGCTCTGTTTACTTTCTTTTGCGGGGACGAACCGAAAACCATGGGCGGGTACGAAGGCCAGCTGGAAGTGGTCGGGCGGTGCCTCGAATGGTTTGTTTTTGACTACAAAATTCCCGAAATCAATACCACGCCGGCCATCTACTGGTTTAAAAAGCACTCACCGGGCCTGAGCCAGGCGCAGCGCCGGGATGCCCGTAATTGCCTGGATTTTGTGATCGGTCTTTTCGAAATCAAGGAAATCAAAGCCGGGCGGGGTTTTGTGGCGGTGGATCTGCTGCGTCCGCCGCTGCGGTATGCCATTGCGGAAAAAATCATCACGCTGGAGCTGCAGGAAGGGCAACTGCTGCTGGGCCGCCTCTTTCCCCATAATCAGCATTATCTGCTTTCCGGCATGGTCTCTCTTATGAATGAAAGAGCGACGCAAAAAATCAAGTCTTTCATCGAGACAGGCCGGTTAAAGCCCAAATTTATCGTAAAATCGCTGGACGGCCTGGAACTGGAGAATTTTTTCGGCCGGTCTGCCGCCGATATCGAAGCCATTCAGGACCTGTCGGTTATCCATCATCGCTTGCAGCATTACCTCCAGGAAATCTATGGCGGCCAAATCTCATTTGAAGCCCTGATTGAAATGGTCCAGACCAGCCAGGATCCCTTCACGGTAACCGACTATCTGCGGGATCGGCTCGGGATCTTCTGCGGGCACGAGCTGGAACTCATCCTCGAATATGTCATGGCTGCCTGGTATGCCTACCATCAGATCTAAAACGGGTGATTTTTCTGCCATTTTTGGTTGCCACGTGCTGATTTAATCCGGCAAAGGTGTTTTGCAATTTTTCTTGACCTGTAAAGAATCCGGCGTTACATTACTGGGTTGTTTGTGGCTGGTCTGTGAGGCTGCCGGTGTTCTGGTATCGTAAGCCGACTGGTCAGCAAAGGCAGGCGTGCTGTGATTGTAAATGCCTGTATATGAATGGAATAAATCTGGTAATGGTCCTATGGCAGAAAAAACAGTAAAAATTGCGTTGATCGGTTTGGGGACCGTTGGTTCGGGAGTTGCGAAAATCCTGCTGGAGCGGGCCGACCTGATCCACAGCCGTACCGGATTGCGTCTGGAATTGGTCCATATAGTCGATAAGGATCTGAAGCGGCCGCGGCCGGTCGCTTTGCCGCCGGGCCTTTTGCATAGTGATATCGAAAAAGTCATACGGGATCCGGCGGTATCGATTGCCGTGGAGCTGGTCGGCGGGACCACCTTTGCCGGTGAATTGCAGATGAAGCTGCTGGCGGCTGGAAAAGATGTCGTTACGGCGAACAAGGCCCTGCTGGCGGAGCGTGGCGAGGAGATTTTTGCGGCGGCCCGGAAGCAGGGGCGTTGTGTGGCGTTTGAGGCCAGTTGCTGCGGCGGGATTCCCGTTATTGGTGCTATAGCGACCGGTCTGACCGCCAATCAAATCAGCGCGATGTATGGGATCGTCAACGGGACGTGCAATTATATACTTACCGGCATGTCGCAGGAGGGGAAGGATTATGATACGGCCCTGCGGGAAGCCCAGTCAGCCGGATATGCCGAAGCGAACCCCACCCTGGATGTCAGCGGCGCCGACAGTGCGCACAAGCTGGCGATTCTGGCCGGCCTGGCCTTCGGCAAGCAAATTGACTATCAGAAGGTTCCGGTGCAGGGCATCGATGGGGTTCAGCTGGCGGATATCCACTACGGTTGCGAATTGGGCTATACCATGAAGCTGCTGGCGATTGCCGAAGACACCGCCCAGGGGCTTTCCCTGCGGGTGCATCCTTCTTTTATCAGCGATCATGAGCCGCTGGCCCAGGTCAGCGGGGCCTATAATGCGGTGAGTATTTTCGGGGATGCGGTCGGGCATACGTCGTATTTCGGCCGCGGGGCGGG
>JAKJEP010000168.1:4776-7446 GCA_022705365.1 Planctomycetota bacterium
GGGACTGGGCCGCACGGCCGAACCCTGCCGGTTCTGCCCGACGGCGGATATTATGAGCAAATTTTATCTGCGGCTTTCGGCGATTGACAAACCCGGGGTATTTGCGCAGATTGCGCAGGTATTGGGCGATCACCAGATCGGCATTTCCGGCTGTCTTCAGCACGAAAGCGAATCCAAGGAAGTGGTTCCGGTGGTCATCATGACACATCTGGTCCGCAAGGGGAATCTGGACCAGGCCCTGAAGGCGCTGGAGAAACTGGAAGTGATCAAAGCCAAACCGATCTGTATCAATGTGGTAACTCCCCCCACGGGTGAACCGGAATGAAATACGCGATTATCATCATGGACGGTGCGGCCGATGAACCACTGGCCGAGCTGAAGGGCCAAACTGTGCTGGAGAAGGCCAGTATTCCCCACACCGACTGGATCAGCATCCACGGCCGGCAGGGGATGGTCCATAATGTGCCGGAACATTTCCATCCCGGCAGCGATGTGGCCCTGATGAGCCTGATGGGATACGATCCGGCGGTCTATTACCGGGGACGTGCGCCCCTGGAGGCAGCGGCCCAGGATATCCAGACCGGGCCCAACGACTGGATTTTTCGCTGCAATCTGGTCACAATCGCCGATGGAAGGATGATCGATTATTCCGCCGGCCATATTGACTCCGTGCAGGCGGCCCGGCTGATTCACGATATGAATGAGCGGCTGGGTTCGGAGGAGATTGCCTTTTATCCCGGTGTGAGCTACCGCCATCTGCTGGTTATTCGGGGCGGTTCCTTCGAGCTGGAAACCATAGCTCCCCATGATATTATGGATCAGCCGGTGGCCAAACATCTGCCCAAAGGCAAATCCGGCAAGCTGCTGATTCAACTGATGGAAAAGGCCGGGGAGATTCTGGCCGAGCACGAGGTCAATAAAGTCCGCCGCGATCTGGGGGAGAATCCCGCCAATCACATATGGCTCTGGGGCCAGGGGAAGCGGCCGCAGATGGATTTGTTTCGGGACAAATTCGGCCTTTCTGGGGCGGTGATTACCGCCGTGGATCTGATGCGCGGGCTGGGAAAGCTGATGGGGACGCAGGTGATCGAAGTGCCCGGCGCGACCGGTTATCTGGATACGAATTATGCCGGCAAGGGACAGGCGGCCATTGAGGCTCTGGAGAGCTGCGATCTGGTGTTTGTCCATATCGAAGCGCCTGATGAAGCCGGGCATGTCGGCCTGGTGGATGGGAAAATCAAATCGATTGAGGAGATTGATCTGCATATTGTGGGGCCGGTTCTCAAGCACCTCCAGAGCCGGGATGCCTGGCGGATTCTGGTGCTGCCCGATCACCCGACGCCGATTCGGCTGCGCACCCACTGTGCCGATCCGGTACCCTTTGCCCTGGCCGGCACGGGGATTGCGGCTACGCAAAAAAAAGTGTATAGCGAAGCCAACGGCCGTGCCAGCGGCATTCGCATTGCCCAAGGTCATGAATTAATGGAGTATTTTCTGAAAGGATAAAAGATCTATGGATCTGGTTGTAATGAAGTTTGGCGGCACCAGCGTGGCGGATGCCGAGCGAATCCGGCGGGCCGCGCGGCGGGCCATACAAGAAAAGCTCGAAGGCAGGCGGGTGGTGATGGTGGTATCGGCCATGGGGAAGACCACCGATAAGCTGATTACGCTGGCCAAAGAGATTACCGAGAGTCCGCCCCGGCGGGAACTGGATATGCTGCTGACGACGGGGGAACAGGTCAGCATCAGTTTAATGGCGATGGCCATCCATGCGGCCGGCCATGAAGCCATCAGCCTGACGGGCGGACAGATCGGCTTGATTACCGACGCCGCCCATACCAAGGCCCGCATCCAGAAGATCGATGCGGACCGGATTCGGCAGGAACTCGATAACGGAAAAATCGTGATTGTCGCCGGTTTTCAGGGGATAGACGAACGAGGCGAAATTACCACGCTGGGACGCGGGGCCTCGGATACCACGGCTCTGGCCCTGGCCGCCGTTCTGCAGGCCAATCATTGTGAAATCTATACCGATGTGGACGGGATTTATACCACCGATCCGCGCATCGAGCCCAAGGCCCGGAAAATAGATCGGATCAGTTACGATGAAATGCTCGAGCTGGCCAGCCAGGGAGCCGGTGTCATGCATGCCCGCGCGATTGAATTCGGGAAAAAGTACAATGTTGTGATTCATGTACGATCCAGCTTTACGGATACGGAAGGAACTTATATAACGCAAGAGGTAAAACAAATGGAACAAATTGTTGTTTCGGGGGTCGCCGTGAAAAAAGAACTGGCCCAGTTTGTGCTTAACGGTCTGCCGAATCGGCCGGGTGTGGCGGCCAGTGTCTTTGCCCACGTGGCCGAACATAACGTGGCGGTGGACGATATCATTCAGACCTTTGATGAAAAGGGCGAAGCCAGCATCAGCTTTACGGTCGATTATGGGGATCTGGCGGAAGGCAAACTGGTGGTAGAGGAGATTCGCAAGCAGTTCCACCTTCAGGAAGTGGTTTGCCGCAATCCGGTCGCCAAAGTATCCGCTGTCGGCGTGGGTATGAGAAGCCATACGGGTGTGGCCAAAAAAATGTTCCAGGCACTGGCCGAGGCCCAGGTCAATATCAATGCCATCACTACCAGCGAAATCAAAATTAGCTGCCTGATTAATCC
>JAKJEP010000169.1 GCA_022705365.1 Planctomycetota bacterium
CCTATCAGCTTTTCAGTGTGGACGCCGAAACCTATGCCGCCGTCGCGCGGGAGGCAATCACCGGCCTGACAGGAACCATCGATCCAAACCAGACCGAACCGGCCGGCCCCTACGCCAACTGCGAAAAGGCCCGGCAGTTTCGCTACTTTGCCGGCCTGGTCCTCCAGCAGGCAAAGGAATATGCCTCTGCCGCCGCTATGTTTGCGGCCGTACCGCGGGAGGATGCGAATAAATTGGCTGCGGAGTATTATGCCATCCTTTGCAAGATCAAACCCCCTCCCCCGCCGCCGAACATTATACGCAGTTCACAACCGCCCTGCAGAACCTGCTGGCCCTGTGGAAAAATCAGCCGCCCGACGCCGCCATCGATCCCGGCCGCCGCGCCATCGCCGTCAAGGCGGCAACGCTGCTGGCGAAATTGTATCTGGAGTGCGATCCCCCCCAACCGCGGGAAGCAATAGCGGTACTGGAACAATTCGGCTCGCTGGCTTCGGGCGAAGAAATCCCTGCATCAGACCGCCGCAGCCTCTTCTTCCTCCAGATCCAATCGTATCTGCAACTGGGGCGAACCCGGGAAGCCGTTGCCTGCCTGCTCACCCGGATAAAAGATGAACCGGCGGATGCCAATATCCAGCGGGCCGCCCTCCAGGCCCTGCAGCAGCAGGATCAGGAGATTCGTTCGCTACACGCGGAAGGAAAAACCAAGGAACTGACCGCCTGCCTGGCCGAATCGCTCCCGCTGGCCCAGGCCCTCTATTCTCAAATCGAACCCGACCAGCCGGAAAACACCCTCGCCGCCAAACTCCTGCTGGAGCGAGCCTGCCTGCTGGCCGTCGCCGCCCCAGACCAGGCCACCCCCCTGCCGGAAAACGTGCATCAGCAAGCGGAAAGCCTGTTCACGGAACTGGCAAACCGGGAGAACGCCAGCCGCACCCTGTGGCTGGTCCGCTGCCAGGCCCTGTGGGAATACGCCCGGGGCGATTACCCGGCCGCCCAGCAACTCTGGTATCAGATCCGCCAGGGCATAAACCGGGATCAGGACGAACTTTCCCATTATTACTGGTGGGAAGCACGCTACTTCGGACTCTGCTGCCTGTGGCATCAGGGCCAGGGCGAGGAAGTCCTCCACATCCTCGAAGTGGACGAAAAAACCAACCCCGGCTCCCCCAGCCTCTGGAAACCGCGTCTGCTGGACCTCCAAAACCAAATCCGCTCCACTCCGCCAGCCAACTAAAAGCCCGCTCTAGCCCGCATTTCTCACGGGATTTTGACAAATATATTGATAACTCCATGATTCAGAATGCCGTATGTACCATCTTTCGGTTCACCGGCTTCGACCGTCTGTTTTTCAGCGCGAATGTTTGTCCGCCTTCGAGGCCGCAGGAGCTATCTTCCGCAGGCATATAAGTATATATGTTGAGGACAGATAGCGACGAGAACGAAGAAGGTGGGCAAAAAGGCCGCTGAAAATCGAAAGTCCGTGAGAAATGCGGGCTAGACTACATATCTCACAGGATTTTGACATATAATTCTATAACATCGCCCAGCAAAAATAGCTTGCCTTGGCCGCCGGCATATGCTATAATTGACGATTGTCGACATATATAAAGGAGCGATATTCCGATATAAATTCCTATAATTATTTATTAGGTAAATACTTACAAACTACTTTACATGTATCAAAAAAATCGAAAACTATTGCTGTTTCTATGTTTTTTCAGCTTTCTGCCAGCCTTTGCCCCTTCCGCCCTGGCTGACAGCGTGGTGGTCTTCAACGAGATCATGTACCACCCAGCCGCCAATGAGGATTTGCTGGAATGGATTGAATTTCACAACCAGATGGCGGTTCATGTGGATATGTCCCGCTGGTCGGTCCGCGGCGGGGTAAATTTTGTCTTTCCAGAAGGTACGATCATTCCCGGCGGCGGCTATCTGGTGCTGGCTGTCTCCCCGGCGGACCTCCAGGCTCAGAGCGGCTTTGCCGGCGCCTGCGGCCCCTGGCAGAGCGGGGACCGTCTTTCGAATTCGGGGGAAGAGCTAATTTTACGCAATAACGCCGGGCGGATTATGGATCAGATCACTTATGGTGACAGCGGCAGTTGGCCCGTCGCTTCCGATGGTTCAGGGGTATCGCTGGCCAAAAAAAATCCCGATTCGGCCAGCGAACCGGCCGAAAACTGGACTTCCAGCCCCCAGGTCGGCGGAACGCCGGGGGAGGAAAATTTCCCAACCGAAGCCCTGCTGGGGGATCCGCTTACGCTTTTGTCCATCGATGCCCTCTGGCGGTATAACCAGACCGGCAGCAATCTGGGAACCACCTGGTATCAAACCACCCACCCGGTCAACGGCACTACCTGGTTCCAGGGCCAGGGGCTGTTCGGACTGGCGGCCTCCGCCCTGCCGGAACCGATTCGTACCCCGCTTACAGTTTCCTCCTCGAAGATCACCTATTACTTTGAGACGGAATTTGATTTTACCGGCGATCCCGGGGCGGTTCAGCTTAATCTGAATCATATTATCGATGATGGTGCGGTGGTGTATCTGAATGGTACGGAGGTGTATCGCCGTTACCTGCCCGGCGGGACCATCGCCTATAACACCTATGCCAGCCAGACGGTCCCGGATGCCGATTACAGCGGCGAGATACCGATTTCCCCGGCTGCGCTGATACAAGGTACCAATGTACTGTCTATAGAAGTCCATCAGGTAGAAAGATTCAACGTCACTGAGCCTACTTTGATAGAAGTCGGCGGGGATGACGGTTCCGGCGGAGTACCCGACAACCTGTCCCTGCAAAACGGCGCCGTTGCCTTTGCCAAAGACTGCCTGCCCGGCTTTCCCATTCATCAGATTGACCATCTTAACGACGGCAGCTATGGAAATAGTAACAGTTGGATTGCCAATTCATCCAATAGTTTTGCCGGCATCGACCTGAACGGCTCCTTTTCTATCGACCGCATCGCCTGGGGCCGGGCCAATGACAGCTCCTTTGCGGATCGCTGCCTGGGAACCTATGTCCTCCAGTACACCACCGTCACCCATCCCGACGAAACCACCCCCGACCCTGACTGGACCACCTTTCATACCGTTACCTATAACTACTACACTCCTTTCCCGTATCTGCGGCATCTCTATCAGTTTCCGCCCCTCGAAAACGTAACGGGAATTCGCATTGTGGTCAGCGATTCATCCACCTGTATCGATGAGATTGAAATTTATGAAGCGGATGCGGAGGATATTGTTTTCGGGGCCGAACTGAACTGCCGGGAAACCATCGATCCATACGGACCGGTGCGGATTAATGAAGTGGCGACGGCGGGTGCAGCTTCGTTCTGGGTGGAATTCATCAATAATAGTGAAGCCAGTATCGACCTGGAAGGGTATGTGCTGCGCTGTGCCGGCGAAACGAATGCAAGTTATATTTTTCCCAGCCAGCCCCTCGCGGCGGGCCAGCGTCTGGCGGTGGACGAATCGACGCTCGGATTTCATCCGGCGGATGAAGATAAGCTGTTTTTGTATCCACCCGGTCAAATGTCGGTGACGGATGCGGCCGTCGTCAAGAATTCCCTGCGGGCCAGGTTCCCCGAGGCAACCGGCAACTGGCAGTACCCCGACAGCGCCACCCCCGGCGCCGCCAACAGCTTTGCCTTCCACGACGAAATCGTCATCAACGAAATCATGTACCATCCGCGCCCACTGCCGCCGGAGCCGGCGGTGCCGGGAACGTATGATACAACCACCCTGATTGCCATCGATAATGGTACTGCCTGGCGTTACAACCAGTCCGGCATTGATTTGGGATCCGGCTGGTCTTCCGTGGCCCACCCGTCATGGCTGGAAGGGAAGGCTCTCCTGGCACGTGAAACGGCCGTCCTGCCGGAACCGATTCGTACAACTTTAACGACTTCTTCCTCCCGGATTGTGTATTATTTTGAAACCGAATTTGAATTTACCGGAGATCCGGCCACTACCGAACTGCAATTGCGGCATATTATTGATGATGGGGCGGTCTTTTATCTCAATGGCGTGGAAGTGCTCCGTTATAACCTGTCGGAAGGGGCTACGTTTGCCTCTCCGGCCGTTGACAACGCGGTGTATAGTGAGTATGAAACCATAGCCGCGGACAGCCTTGTCGTGGGTACCAACCGGCTTTCGGTCGAGGTGCGCCAGCAGAGTACTACCAGTTCCGATGTGGTTTTTGGGGTGGAACTACTGGCGGCCATCCAGATCACTCCGCCCATCCCAGCCCTGCCTTATCGCGAATCGGATGAGGAGTGGATCGAGTTGTATAATCGCAGCGATCATGCCGTGAATCTGGCCGGATGGAAAATAAGGGATGGGATTGAGTTTGATTTCCCGCCCTCTACGGTCCTTGCCGCCAACAGTTACCTGGTTATCACCCGCAACGCCGCGGACTTGCAGACGAAATTCCCGGGTATCGATATCCTGGGCGACTATAGCGGCCAACTGGCCAACGGCGGGGAAAACATTCAACTCATCGACGAAAACGGCAACATGGCTGATGAAGTCCGTTATTATGACGGAAGCCCATGGCCGGATTATGCCGACGGCTACAGCGCCAGCCTGGAACTACGCAATCCGTGGGCCGATAATACCAAACCGCAGGCCTGGGCCGCCAGCCGCGAAGGCAGTTGGAATTCGTGGAAAACCTATTCCTACAGCGGTACCGCCTCCCAGGGATTCGGCCCGACGCAATGGAACGAATATATTCTCGGCCTGCTCAACAGCGGGGAGGTTCTGCTGGACGATATCAGCGTCATCGAAGACCCCCAGGGCACGGCTATTGAGGTAATTCAGAACGGCAGCTTCGAAGCGGATACCATCGGCAGCAGCCCCGCCAAGTGGCGCATCATCGGCAACCATCAGGGGCAGGTGGTGGCCGATCCCGATAATCCGTCCAATAAAGTTTTGCACTTCACCGCCACCGGCGATACCGACTTCCGTCATAATCATGCCGAGACCACCTTTGCCGGCAACCGTCCCATCGTGGACGGCCGCCAGTACCAGATTTCCTTCAAGGCCAAATGGCTGGGGGGCATCAACCTGCTGAACTCACGCATCTATTTCATCCGCCTGGCCAACACCATAGAACTGGAGGTGCCGGCGTATAACGGCACCCCCGGCCAGCAGAACTCCCGCTACGAAGCCAACATAGGCCCGACTTTCCGTCAACTGGGCCACAGCCCCGTCGTCCCGGAAATATACGAACCGGTTACCATTTCCGTAACAGCGGAAGATCCCGACGGTATCCATTACTGCCGGCTCTGGTGGCGGCTCGACGGGGGAGGCTGGGACAGCCAAACCATGAACCACCAGGGCGACGGTTTATACTCCGCCCTGATCCCCGCCCAGACCGCGGGGGCGGTTGTCCAATTCTATGTGGAAGCCCAGGACAGCCTGGGAGCCGTCAGTTGCTATCCCGCGGAAGGTCCCGATTCGCGGGCGTTGTATCAGGTTCAGGATGGACAGGCATATGAGGGCGGTCTCCAGAATTTCCGCGTCATTCTGCTGGCCGAGGATAACCAAACGCTTTTCACCGGTACCAACCTGATGAGCAACCAGCATTTGGGCTGTACGGTGATATATAATGAAAACGAGGTATATTACCATACGGGCGTCCGGCTCAAGGGCAGCCCCGCCGGCCGGGCCCGCGACGGGGACGCCTACCAGAGTTATAACATTCATTTCCCGGCGGACCATCTCTTCCGGGGAGTCCATGCTTCCGTCGGTGTGGATCGTTCCGGACGATATCCCGTCGTCAGAGGCCAGGATGAAATCTACATCAAACATATGTTCAATCACGCCGGCATCCCCAGTATGTACGATGATCTGGTTTACCTGATTGTACCGAAAACCAGCCATATCGGCTCCGCCCTGCTGATGATGGCCCGCTACGAAGATGTGTTCCTGGACTCCTGGTGGGAAAACGGCTCCGACGGTACGGTCTTCAACCTGGATTACACCTATCATCCGATCACCACCGTGGATGGAAATCCGGAAAGCCTCAAACCGCCCATGCCCGACGGCGAAATCGCCACCGACTTTGTCTATTTCGGCCAGGATAAGGAGACCTACCGCTGGCCCCTGCAGATCAAAAGCAATTACCGCAAGGATGACTTCAGCGGCCTCATCCGTTTCTGCCAAACCCTCTCGCTGCCCTCCGCCCAGTTGCAGCAGCAGATTGAAAACGTCATGGATGTGGACGAAGTCGCCCGGTGCATGGCATTGGGAAGCCTGTGCGGAATCGCCGATTCCTATTTTAACGATACCGTTCACAACCTGCGCGTCTTCGTGCGGCCGGATCAGAAAGTAGTGGCTTTGCCCTGGGATATGGACTTTGTATTTTACCACCCCGCGACCAGTCCCGTACTGCCCGCCGGCAGAAAGCTTCACCAAGTCTTCCAATTGCCCTGCTACCAGCGTTTGTACTACGGCCACCTGCAAGACCTGGTCAACACCACCTTCAACACCGGCTACATGACCTACTGGATGGCCCATTACAGCAGCCTGCTGCCCGGTCAAAATTTTACCACGCAACTACCCTATATTCAGGCCCGCGGCGACTATGCCCTGACGCAACTGCCATCCCAGGTCCCCTTTGCCATTACCACCAACAGCGGCAGTAATTTCTCCGTGGATACCACCGGCGTTACCCTTGCGGGAACCGGCTGGATCAACGTCCGCTCCCTCCGCTGGGCCGAGCAGAATCAGCCGCTTACCGTCACCTGGACCTCCGACAGCGCCTGGGAGGTAAATATCCCACTCGAACCCGGCGCCAACCTGATTACCCTCCAGGCCTTCGACTTTCAGGGCAATCCCCTTACCTCAGACTCGATCACCGTCACCAGCACCGTTGCCCAGCGGCCGCTGCGGCAGTATCTGCGGGTCACGGAACTGATGTACGCCCCCCTGGGCGAGAGCGATTACGAATTCATCGAATTCTGCAACACCGGCCCGGAAACCCTGGACCTGACCAATCTCTACTTCAGCAGCGGCATCACCTTCGCCTTTGCCGGCAGCGGTATCACCAGCCTGGCCCCTGGCCAGTATCTGGTACTGGCCAAAAATCCCGCCGCCTTTGCCGCCCGCTACAATACCGGCGGCCTGAACCTCGTCGGCCCCTACGACGGCAAGTTCGCCAACGAGGGTGAAACGGTCCGTCTGAAAGGCCAGTACGATGCCCTCGTGCTCGAATTCGAATATCGGGACAGCCGCGGCTGGCCGCCCGCCGCCGATGGTCCCGGCCATTCCCTCGTGCCGCTGGCTTCCGCCATCCCCCAGCAGGACCTCGGCTCCCTCTATTACGGCGGCAACTGGCGGGCCTCCACCTATCGCAACGGATCACCCGGCCAGGCG
>JAKJEP010000016.1:0-246 GCA_022705365.1 Planctomycetota bacterium
GGCCGGTTAAGCCAATATGATTCCAATGATTTTGCCAACGGGCAGACGGTCGCACTGCAACTGGGGGACTTGGCCCCCTGGACGATTAAGCAGGCCTTGAAACAGAGCGGGCAAAAGGCTAAATACAGCTATAAGGGCACGCCCAATCTGAAACTGGACCTGGAAAAGGGAACTTTTAAGCTGTGGGCGAAAAATGTGGATTTAACCGGGTTGGCGGCCCCGGTGCTTATCAGGCTGAATCTGGGC
>JAKJEP010000016.1:256-9137 GCA_022705365.1 Planctomycetota bacterium
GCAGCTATGAAGGAACAACTCTGGCGGAAGATGAAGGGGAGGAAGATGTAATCAATGGCAAGAAACCGATGCCGCTGCAATTGCTGGCGGGGCAGGAGGATGTGTTGCGAGTCGATAAGGCGGTCGGCAAGCAGGATGAGGCGGGCAAAGTCAAGACCCTGGTGGTGCAGGGCGGCATCTGCCTGGCCGGTGATACAGATTTGGATCAGATGGCCGGGACTATTTACTGGGGGAATCAGCAGTATCCGATTCCGCTGGGCGGGCTGACGGCCAAAGGAAATGGGAAATACCTTTATACCAAAGGTGCCGGACAGAGCGATCCTTCCGTGGCGTATGTCCTGATCGATCTGAATAAGTGCACCTTCAAAATTGGCCTGAAAAACACGGCTATGACCTGGCAGGATAGCCCGGTTGTCCTGGGTTTGCAATTGGGCAATTTTAACCGGACGGATGAATCGGAGTTTTAGATTATTCGGCTTTAGGAAATATCACCCCAGCAGCGTCAGCCTTTCACGTTGCCGATGGGCGCCAGCCGCACCACCCGGCGGCTGATGCCGGCCTGTTCGGCCGCGGTAACGACCTCGTCGATATTCTTGTAGGCCGCCCCGGCCTCTTCCGCCAGGCCGGCAAAGGAGGCGCAGCGGATATAAATCCCGCGGTCCTTCAACTGCTGCTGCAACTGTTTGCCGTTGTAGGTTCGCTTGGCCTGGGAGCGGCTCATGGCCCGCCCGCTGCCGTGGGCGGTGGAATAAAAGGTCTGATCCCCGCCGGCCACCCCCGCCAGCAGATAGGAGCCGGTCTCCATACTGCCGCCGATAATCACCGGCTGGCCGGTTTTTTTATAAATATCCGGCAGACCCGCCATACCCGGTCCCAATGCCCGGGTCGCCCCCTTGCGGTGCACCAGCAGTTGCCGCATCCTGCCCCCTACCAGGTGCGTTTCAAGCTGGGCGGTATTATGGGCCACATCATACACCTGATGCATGCCCAGCTCGGCGGGATCTTTGCCGAAAACCTCGGAAAAAACCTCCCGAATCCGATGCAGAATGACCTGCCGGTTGGCAAAGGACATATTGATGGCGCAATTCATGGCGGAAAAGTAATCCTGTCCCTCCTGCGACGGGAAGGGAGCGCAGGCCAGTTCGCGGTCGGGCATGGACAGGCCATATTTACTGCCCATCGTTCTCAGAAACGTCTGCAAATAATCGGTGGCGACCTGGTGGCCGAAACCCCGGCTGCCGCAGTGGAACATGACCACGATTTGATGGTCCCGGTCGATGCCGAAGGTTCGGGCGGTATCAGAGTCGAAGATATTTTCCTTTTTGGCGACCTGGATTTCCAGGTAATGATTGCCGGAACCCAGGGTCCCAATTTGTTTAAAACCCCGGTCAATGGCCTTGGGACTAACCTGGGCCGGATCGGCCCCCGCCACACAGCCGCCGGCCTCGGTCCGCTGCAAATCTTCCAGCCAGCCATACTTGTTATCAATGGCCCATCGCGCGCCCCGGCGGGCCACTTCGCAAAATTCCTCCCGGGAAATTTTGACAAATCCAGTCGCCCCGACGCCGGCCGGGATCCGCTGAAACAGACGGTCAATCAGCCGGGTCAAATGGGGCCGGACTTCCTCCAGCGTCAAATTGGTGCGGACCAGGCGCATGCCGCAATTGATGTCAAAGCCGATTCCGCCCGGCGAAATCACCCCCTCCTGGGGATCGACAGCAGCCACCCCCCCTATCGGAAAACCGTAGCCCCAGTGGCCGTCGGGCATGCAAAACGCATGACGCACAATGCCGGGCAGAGTGGCAACATTGGTCACCTGCTCAAACACCCCATCGTCCATCTTTTCCAGTAACGTCTGGCTGGCATAAATCCGGGCGGGAACTCGCATGTTTTCCTTGCAGGAAGCGGGTATCTCCCACACACAATCGGATATTTTTTCAACCTTCGCGGGTATCGGCATCGCAATCACCTCGGCAATATTCTTTGCCATTCAAAAAACAAAGGGATCCGAAAACCATGTTCCGATCCCTTTGGCGATAAACGGTACGAATCGACCATACGAACGATTATTCTTCTTTCTTTTCTTTGGCCTTGGCCACGATCTGCTGGACCACATTCGGCGGAACAATTTCATAATGGCTCAGTTCCATGGAATAGCTGCCCTGCCCGCCGGTGACACTTTTGAGCTGGGAATTGTACTGCTGGACTTCCGCCAGCGGCACCTGGGCCTTAATCACCGTCATATTGCCGGCCAGCATATCCTGCCCCTGAACCCGGCCGCGCCGGCCCGCCAGGTCGCCGGTAATGTCGCCTACATTTTCCGTGGGAACGGTTACTTCCATATTGACAATCGGTTCGAGCAGGGTCGGTTTGCATTGCAGAAAAGCCTTGCGGAAGGCTTCCCGGCCGGCGATCTGGAAGGCAATATCCTTGCTATCGACCGGGTGTGTTTTCCCATCCACCAGGGACACCTTGACATCGACGACGGGATAGCCGGCCAGCACGCCTTCGTGGACGGCCGCCTGGCAGCCCTTATCCACACTGGGCCGGAACGAACCGCCGAAAATTTTATCGATAAATTCATACCCGGCTCCGCGCTCGTTCGGCTCCATGTCAATAAAGACCCTTCCAAACTGGCCGGCACCGCCGGACTGCTTTTTATGGGTATATTCGACCATCTTGACCGAACCGGTAATCGTTTCCCGGTAAGGAATCTGCGGCGGCTTGGTGGTTACTTCCAGGCCACGGCGGCTGTGCATCCGGGAAAGAATCACCCGTACATGCAGCTCGCCCAGGCCGGAGACGACCGATTCGTTGGTCTGCCGGTCACGGGTAATGGAAAACGTCGGATCGGAATCCGTAATCTCCGATAATGCCGTCGAAATCTTGGTTTCATCTCCCCGGCTTTTCGGTTCGATGGCCAGACTGTACATAGGAATCGGCAAGGCCGGTATCTCCAGCCGGCCGGGATCGCTGCCGACAAAAACCGTATCCAGAATTTTCAGATCCTCGAGTTTGGCCAGATTGATAATGTCACCGGCCAGGGCCTGATCAATATGGTCCAGATGATCGCCCTGTATCTTGCTGATCTGGCCGGCCCGCATCCCCTTTTTGCCGCCGCTAGCCAGCAGGGAGGTGTCGCTTTTGATGCTCCCCTGAAAAACGCGAATGGCACTGTACTTGATGTGGCTCTTGGGATCCGATGAAACGCGGAAAACAAATCCGATTAAAGAGCCATCCGGCCGACAGGCAATCTGCGTCTTTTTCTGCTCCTCGCCTTCGCCGCTGACAAAGGTGGGTTTCAATCCGGTAATCGGACTAGGGCAGGTTTCTGCCATCAGATTTAGAAATTCTTCAATCCCCACCTCGCTCCGGGCACTGGTAAACAAGACCGGAATGACCGTCTGGCTGGTCAGGGCCGTGGTAAAGGCCCCGGCCAGTTGATCCGCGGAAATTTCTTCCCCGCCCAGATAACTTTCCATCAGCTTCTCATCCGCCTCGATGACGGTTTCCATCAGATTGGTATTCGCCTCGGCGATATCCGTAAAACCGTTGTCGCCTTTTTTGTTGGTCACGCAATCAATCACGGTTTTGCCGTCTTTGGTGGCCACATTCGCACACCGGCAGGACATCCCGAAGGTTTCCTGAATCGCAGAAAACAGGCCGGGCAAATCCTCGGCGCCAGCATCAATCTTATTGACCACAATGACAATCGCCATCCCGCGCTCTTTGGCGGCCAGGAAAAGTTTGCGGGTGTTCATCTGAATACCGGCGGATGCACTGATGACAACCACTGCCGTTTCCGCAGCCGGCATGGCACAAATGGCGGCCCCATAAAAATCGGGATAACCGGGGGTATCAATCAGGTTGATTTCCTTGCCTTTGTAATGCACATGGGCCAGGCCGGAATCAATCGAATGGCCGCGCTGCTTCTCCTCTTCATCACAGTCCAGAATACTCGTTTTATCATCGACGCTCCCCAGCCGGGTGGTTACCCCCAGTTTATGCAAAATCGCCTCAACTAAAGTAGTTTTCCCCGCGCCGGCATGGCCCAATACTACGATGTTTCGAATATCTTCCGCCTTGTAATTTGCCATCTAAGGCCTCCAAAAGAAAAATGGTTTTACTCTTACCTGTTGATACAGCAATATTTACCTCATAATAAAACACAAAGTTATGTAATATAACAAAACTGCCGCCCCGAGCAAGTGATTTTTCGTTTAAATTCCCCCACCGCCCTTCCATTTGCTCTGATTTGACTCAAACCCGACCAATCCTGCCGGCTTTTCTATCTTTTTCGCGAAAACTGTGGATCTAAAAACAACCTGTACCTAAATCCTGGATTTTCCATGACTTCTGTTCTCTGAAATACATGAAATGTACATAACTATTTTATGAACAAGTCGTTAAGTAAAATATTGCAACGGGATTTACAGAGCCTATAGCCGGTTGCAGCATCATTTTAGATGATCTATTTTTCTCTATCTTCACATATCTCCGTCGTGCGGCCAATCCCGCCAATCCCGGATTATCCCTTTCCGAAGGCATAGTAGAGAACAAACAGAACCGAACAGATATAGATCATGACCGGGCACTGGCGGGCCTTGCCAGTGAACAATTTAAGCAGGGCGAAGCTGACGAAGCCCCAGGCGATGCCGTCGGTGATACTCATCGCAAACTGCATGATGACGATGGTAAGAAAGGCGGGGATCGCTTCGGAAAAATCATCCCATTGAATACTGCGGACGGTGGGGAGCATATAGCAGCCGATGACAATCAGCACCGGGGCGATGACCGGGTAACAGTTGACATGGTTGAAAACCTCCACCTGATTGACCATATGCGAGCCTAGCTGCGCCGCCGGCAGCGACACCACCGTGCCCAGCACCCCCACCAGCGGATAGGCAAAGATCGACAGCAGCAGCAGAATCCCCGTAACCACCGATGCCAGCCCCGTCCGTGCCCCGGCCGCCACCCCGGCACTTGACTCCACATAACTGGAGATCGTGCTGGTTCCTCCTACATTCCCGATGATCGTTCCGATGGCATCGGTCATCAGGGTCTGACGGGCATGGGGCAACTGGCCGTTTTTCATCAGGCCCGCCCGTTCGATCACACCAACCAACGTCCCGATCGAATCGAATACATCCAGCAGCAGAAAAACAAATATCACCAGCAAAACGGCCGAAACACTGTGGTTGTGAAACAACGTTTCAAAACCTCCAAACGCCTTTCCCGCCGTGGCCGAAACCTGCGGAAAACCCATATCCACGGCGGTCGAAACCAGCGAATATCCCCAATTCTGCCCCCACCATCGGGTAGCCAGATAACCGCCCAGCGCTGTAACTGCCATCCCGATTAGAATCGCCCCGCGAATATGCAGCGATAACAGAATGCCGATAATCAGAATCCCGAACAGGCTCAGCAGCGTCACCGGATTTTTCAGATACCCCAGCGTGACATAGGTAGAAGAATGGCTGACAATGATCCCGCTCCACTGCAACCCGATAAACGCAATCAGCAGGCCGATCCCGGCGGCAATAGCATATTTCAGGCTTTCCGGGATGGCATTCATAATCGCTGCCCGCAATCCCAGAAAGGAAATCAGCAGAAAAATCGTCCCGCCAATCATATTGGCCGCCAGTGCCTCCTGCCAGGTAAAGCCCATCCCCCCGATCGCCGCCGCCCCGCACACCGTGAACGCGAAAAAGAAGTTATGCCCCATCGCCGGCGCCAGCGCAATCGGCAGATTGGCCCACAGCCCCATCAGCAGCGTCGTCAGAGCCGAACACAGGCAGGTCGCGAACATAACAGCGGAACTATCCATCCCACAAGCACTTAGAACCGCCGGCTGCACGAAAATAATATAGCTCAGCGCCACGAAGGTGGTCGCCCCCCCGATGATTTCCCGCCCGATCGTACTGCCGTTTTCCTTGATTTGAAAATATTTTTCCAGCGACATAACAAACCTCATGAGTAGTTGAAAAAGTGATCTTCCATTTAAAATATACCGCAAAAAGACCGATTTGCCATGAAAAATACTTCCGGTTTTCGAGATATTTTTACAAAGAATGGGGTTTCTTATTTTTGAGCCTGTGATATTATACACGTAGTAAGAAATGGTCTTGGTTGAATAAATTTTTAACTTAAGTATTTGCATCGAAAGAGGTAAGGATGTCTCGAACTATTCCCCCGCGTACTCCTGTAGTGATTTTCCTGGTGATGTCTCTGATGGTATCCGGCCTGCTCCCCAGCCAACCGGTTTGTGCCGCCGACTCGTCCCCAGCCGGGCTTCTCTGGCTAGCCGACCTTGACCTGACCAAAATGACCAGCGGCTGGGGCAAACCGCTGCCCAATCAAAGTATCCAGGGCCAGCCGCTCACCCTGGCAGGCCACGTCTATAAAAATGGCGTCGGCACCCACGCTGACAGTCTCCTGTTCATCAACCTTAAGGGCAGCGCCACCCGCTTTACCTCCTCTCTCGGCGTTGATGACGAGACCGGGAAAAAAGGCAGCATCCAGGGCAAGATCTATGGCGATGGCAAAAAGCTCTTCGACAGCGGCATCATAAAAGGCGGGGCGGAACCAGCCGCCATCGATCTCAATGTCGAAGGTCTCCAGCAACTCATCCTGGTTATCACCGATGCTGGCGACGGCGCTGACTATGACCACGCGGACCTGGCCGATGCCGCTATCGAATACGATGGTCAGGCCCCCGAGGCCATCGATCCGCCGCAGGAGGAACGAATCATTCTCACTCCCTCGCCGGGACCGGCCCCCCGGATCAACGGTCCCAGGGTCTATGGGGCCCGCCCGGGCAATCCTTTCCTGTACCGCATACCGGCCACCGGCACTCGGCCGATCAAGTTCTCCGCCCCAAACCTGCCGGATACGCTCACCCTGGATCCCGCCACCGGCATCATCACCGGCAATTCCCCCCAAAAACGCGGCGAATACCCGATTACCCTCAAGGCTGAAAACGCCGCCGGTTCCAACTCCCGTATCTTCAAGCTCATCGTGGGCGATACCCTGGCCCCCACCGATGGGCTGGAACAGTTGGTACATCTTTTACGATAGCGTGACGGATCAGGATATGCGTCAGGCCGCCGATGCCATGATCGCTACCGGCATGGCCGACTTCGGCTACCAGTATGTCAATATCGACGACTGCTGGGCAAAAAAAAGCGGCGACGAACCCTACCGGGATGAAAACGGAGTCATTCTGCCGAATGCCAACTTCCCCGACATGAAGGCCCTTACCGACTATATCCACAGCAAGGGCCTTAAGGCCGGCATATACACTTCGCCCGGTCCCTGGACCTGTGCCGGCTATACCGGTAGCTTCCGCCACGAACAGCAGGACGCCCTGACTTTCGCCGCCTGGGGCTTTGACTTCCTGAAGTATGACTGGTGCTCCTACGACAGCATCGCCGTGGACCGGACCCGCTATGAATATGTCAGACCTTACGCCCTGATGGGCGAGATTCTCAAAAACGTCGATTACGACATCGTCTATAACATCTGCCAGTACGGCATGGATCGTGTCTGGGAATGGGCCGCCTCCACCGGCGGCAACTGCTGGCGCACCACCGATGATATCCGCCGCTCCAGCAGCTTTATGGGCCTGGACAACGCCAGCCATTACGAATACGCCCGCCCCGGCTGCTGGAACGATCCCGATTACATCCTCATCGGTTGGATCGGCGGCGGTTCGGGGAAAGAAGGCATCCCAACCTCCATCTCCCCCAACCAGCAATACGCCTATATGTCCCTGTGGTCCATCATGGCCTCACCGCTGGTATTCTCCGGCAACATGACCCGGCTGGACGACTTTACCGTAAATATATTATGCAACGCCGAAGTCATCGAGACCAATCAGGACCCGCTGGGCCAACAGGGCCGCGTCATGAAACAGGACGATGAATCCTTCGTCCTGGCCAAGGACATGGAAGACGGCTCCAAAGTAGTCGGCCTGTTCAACATCGCCCCTGTCGCCATACCCGTGCGTATCGCCTGGAACGACCTGGCAGTCAGCGGCCCGCAGCGAATTCGCGACCTTTGGCGGCAAAAAGATCTAGGTAACTTTGAAAATTCTTACGAGCCGGTCGTGCCGGCCCGCGGCGTGATTCTGGTCCGGCTGTTCCCGGAAAAATAATCTTATTTTACAACGTTCCCTTTTTCAATCAGGACAATCTGTATGGAACTGAAAGCATTTGATATCATCGTATTTGTATGTTTTTTTGCCGTAGTCATCGGCGTCAGCCTTTTTAAAAGCCGCCGGGAGAAAAGCAGCGAAGATTATTTTCTCGCCGGCCGCGGACTAACCTGGTGGCTCATCGGCATCTCCATTGTGGCTGCCAATATTTCCACCGAACAGTTTGTCGGCATGGCTGGCCAGGGCGCCGGCGGCGTCGGTCTGGCCGTGAGCAACTGGCAGCTTTACGGCAGCTTCGGTATTGTTCTGATCGCTTTTACCCTCCTGCCCCGCTTTCTCAAGGCAGGTATCTACACCATGCCCGAATATCTGGAATACCGCTACAATTCCACCGCTCGCGGCATCATGGCCTTGATGACCGTGGTCATCTATGTCGTCGTCCTTCTGACCGCTGTTCTCTATTCCGGCGGCATTACCCTACGAACGATTTTTGGCCTGCACCTGGTGAAAGGCGTCTGGCTCATCGGTCTGCTGGCCGCCGCCTATACGGTCTGGGGCGGATTAAAGGCCGTCGCCTGGGCCGACTTGTTCCAGGGCGGCAGTCTGCTGGCCGGTGGAATCATCATCTTCTTCATCGGCCTGCGGGCCTGCGGCGGCTGGGAAAGTTTCACCGCTGCCAACCAGGATAAACTACATATGGTGCTCTCCCCTGACCATCCCGGTCTT
>JAKJEP010000016.1:9174-20249 GCA_022705365.1 Planctomycetota bacterium
GCCTGAACCAGTTCATCGTCCAGCGGAATCTGGCCGCCAAATCCCTGCGGGACGGCCAGCTCGGCGTAATCTTCGCCGGCGCCTTATGGCTGCTGGTTCCTTTCGCCATCGTGATGCCCGGCATCATGTCCTATCAACTTTACGGCAGTACTATGAAATATCCCGACGAGGCCTTCCCCATGCTGATTCGCAATCTGGTTCCTTCCGGCTTGCGCGGCTTCATGTTCGCCGCTATTGCCGGCGCGGTAATCAGTTCTCTGGCCTCCATGCTCAATTCCGCCTCCACCATCTTTACCATGGATGTCTATAACCGCATGTTCGACCGCAGCGCTCCCCAACCGCGCCTGGTATTCCTGGGCCGCCTGATGACCATTGTCTTTGTGATCGCCGCCTGCCTTTGCGCCCCGGCCCTCGACAATCCCAAATTCGGCGGTGTCTTCCAGTTCATCCAGCAGTTCCAGGGCTATATCTGGCCGGGCGTGGTGGCCGCCTTTCTGTTCGGCATGATGGTCCCCACCGCTCCCCCAGCCGCCGGTGTGGCTGCCCTGCTCGCTGGCCCTATGATATATGGCCTATTCCAGTACTTCGCCCCGTCCGTGCATTTCCTGATCCAGGTTGCCATCTGCTTTAATCTGATTCTAGTGATTATGGGCCTGATTACCTTCTTCCGGCCCCTGGCCGAACCCCGCAAACTCCCCGTTCGCAGCGACGTCGATGTGAAAACCGCCCCCGAAGTCAAACTTTTCGGCGCTGTCGTACTCCTGGCCGTTATCACATTCATTATCATCTTCTGGTAAATACTCCTGCAAAGGTAGCCCTGGCACTGGTACCGGTACGGCAGGTGCTCCTTTTATGAGATGCCCCGGTAAAAGAATGACAAAGGCAAAAAACTTGAAAAGATTGTTTCTGCTGAAGCCCCGAATCACGTTTCTAAATCACGGCTCCTTCGGGGCCACGCCCCGGCCGGTGTTTCAGGCGTATCAGAACTGGCAAAAGGAGCTGGAGAGGCAGCCGGTGGAGTTTCTCGGCCGCCGCCACAATCACCTGATGCGGGACGCGCGGGCCGCGCTGGCGGGGTACCTGGGAACGGCGGCGGAGAATATTGTCTATACGCAGAACGTAACCATTTCCCTGAACATGGCGGCGCGATCTCTGAAGCTGGGGCCGGGGGATGAAGTGCTGTCCACCCAGCATGAATATGGAGCGGTCGATCGCATGTGGCGGTTTCTGGCCGGCGAACAGGGCTTTTCCTATATCCGGCAGGAAATCCGCTTGCCCCTGGAAACCAAGGACTTGGCAGCAGAGGATTTCTGGCGGGGAGTTACCGACCGGACCCGCGTGATCTGCCTCAGCCATATAACCTCCCCGACGGCGATGATTCTGCCGGTGGAGGAGATCGTCGCCAAGGCGCGCCAAAAGGGAATTCTAACCGTGATCGATGGCGCCCATGGGCCGGGCCAGATTCCGCTGAATCTGGATCGCCTGGATCCGGACTTTTATGGCGGGAACCTGCATAAATGGCTGATGGCCCCCAAAGGCTCCGGGTTTCTGTATGCCCGGCCCTCCGCCCAGGCGCTGCTGAAACCGCTGGTGGTGTCGTGGGGGAAGGAGTTGCCCTTCTCCAGCGGCTGTCCTTTTATTGATGATAACGAATGGCTGGGGACCCGGGACGTGGCCGCGTTTCTGGCGGTGCCGGAGGCTATCCGGTTCCAGGCGGACCATGACTGGGATACAGTCCGGGAGGAATGCCATCGGCTGGCGGCAAAGACACAGGCAGAGATTTGCCGGCTGACCGGGATGCCGCCGCTGCACTCCCGGGCCGACGGCTGGTTTGCACAGATGTTTGCCGCCCCGCTGCCCGGCGAGACGAACCTGGACCGGCTCAAGGAAAGATTGTACAAAGAGTATCAAATTGAGGTGCCGCTGATTGAGTGGAACGACTGGAAGCTGATCCGGGTATCCGTTCAGGGATACAATACACCGGCTGACATGAAACGGCTTCTGACGGCGCTGGAGAAGCTGCTGCCCGGGTAAGTGCCGCGGGCAGATTTTTCTTGCGGATTGTCCGGCGGCCGTACGGCAGAATAGGATGTTTTCGTCAAAATGGATAATATAAAGCTTTCCCCCCAATACAGGAGTATCCGTCATGAAACGAAGAGAATTTCTCGCCGCTTCCTGTCTGGCAGCGGCCGCCCCCTTGCAGCAAATGGTAGCCGGAGCTGACATGCCCGCCGCCGCCAAACAATATCTCGAGCTGCGTAACTACGAACTGGCCGACGCCGAGCATCAGAAAGCGTTCGACGAGTTTCTGGCCCGGGCTGCCATCCCCGCCTGGAACCGGCTGGCCATTGAGCCGGTCGGCGTCTTTCAGATGGCGGAAAACGAAAACCATAATCTCTGGGTTCTGCTGCCCCACAGTTCCCTCGAATCGGTCAGTTCCGCCCCTGGCCGCATGCTGGCCGATCCCCAGTTTCTCCAGGATGGCTCAGCCGCTCTGAACGACTCCAAAGACAACCCTGTTTTCAAGCGGTACGAAAGCGCCCTGCTGCTGGTCTTCGATCAGTGTCCCAAGGTGGAAATCCCCACGAAAAAAGACACCCGGATTTTTCAACTGCGGATCTATGAAAGCCGCAATGCCGTCATGGCTAAACGGAAAATCGAAATGTTCAACCAGGGCGGAGAGATTGCCCTCTTCCGCACCACCGGCCTGCATCCGGTTTTCTTCGGGGAATCGCTGATCGGCGGCAAAATGCCCAACCTTACCTATATGCTGGGCTTCGACGGTCCCGAGCCTCAGAAGGCCGCCTGGGATACGTTTATCAATCACCCGGAATGGAAGAAAATCAGTACCGATCCCTATTACCAGGATACGGTTTCCAACATTACCAATCTGGTGCTGCGGCCGACCGCCGCCTCCCAGATTTGACGCCGGCGTCAAAAGCTCTTCGATCCCTTGTTATGGGCAAGCCAGAGCCGTTCTTGGTGTCAATATCGACTTTTGACGGTTCCGCCAGATATAGGATTCTATCCCTGCTTGTAAAAACGGATTTCCGCGCTGCCGCAGGGGCGGCACTACTGCCGGGATTACGCAGAGGCCAGGGCGCCGAGGGCGTGCTGCCGGAGCCATTTGACTTTGCGGGCGACCATTTTCAGGAAGCGGAAGCCCTGGACGTAGGCGAATTTCCCGGTGGCGGCGATGGGAGTTACGGCCTCGGTAATCAGGGCTTCGATCATCAGGGCGGCTATGATTTGCAGCTCCGGCTGGGACCAGGGGGTTTGCGGCCGGTAGCCGCGTAAAAACTGCCGGCCCCGCTCGACGTCCATATGGTCCGGCCAGCCGCTGGGATCGGTACCCCGGGCAATCAGGGAGAACTGTAGGCAGCCGTTGGCCACATCCCCCAGGGCGGGCATCCGCTGGAGGGAATCGTAGTCAATAACCGAGATAACCTGCCCTTGCCGGAAAATCATGTTTCCCGGATGCCAGTCTCCGTGGCAGATGACCCTGGGCAGCCGGCCATAGCCGGACCGGTCCGCCAATTCGCCTGCCTCTTCATAGGCAGTTAGAAGTTCCATGCACAAACCGGCCAATTCGGCTTCCTGGCCCATGACGCTGTCATTTTTGGAGATGACGGGCATAGCGGCCTGAATATCTTTCCGCACCCCGGGATTGGTATGGCAGGTTTTATCCGGGACCTGGTAATCGGGCTGGTAATCCACCAGCAATTCATGCAGGCGGTATAACGTGCGGCCGGCACTGACGGTTGCGGCTTCGCTGCCGTCATATTCCTCCCCGTCGATATATTCGAATAGTTCATAGATGGCGGCATAGGCCTGGAGCATGGAGCTGTTGCTGTGGCGGGTTCCGATCAGGCGGGGCGTGCAAAAGCCTTTTTTGGATAAATACAACTGGACATCATGGGCCAGGGCTACCCGATACGGGTCGTCTTTCCCCGGCGCCCGGCGTTTGAGGAAAAATTTGCCTTTTTCGGAGACAACCAGCGATTTGGGAGAAAGGATATTGCCGCGCCGGTGGGAATGAATTTCAAGAATCGTGCCCAGGTCATAGTGGCTCAGGATAATGGCCAGCTCTTTGGGACGAAATTTGCACTGTTTCTCATCCGACATTACTGCTTCCGTCCCCACACCATTCGACCCGGCAAAATTATACCCAGGAAACTATCCTCTCCGTATTCAATTCCGATACCTTGGTCCGCCGAAGGCTCTCTCCCCGGCTGGGGAAACGATTCCTTTTACACCGGCTGGCTTATTTACAGTCTCGTTCGGCCTCCATCATTTTCTGAACCCGCCGTTCATGCCGGCCTCCCTCAAATTCGGTGGCCAGCCAGGTTTCCACGATGCGGGTGATCAGCGGATCGTTAATCAGCATGGCGGGCAAGCATAAAACATTGGCATCATTGTGCTTGCGGGACATCTGGGCCGTCAGTTCATCGTGGCAGAGGGCCGCACGAATACCGCGGACCTTGTTGGCGGTGATGGACATACCGATCCCGCTGCCGCAGATCAGAACGCCGCGCTCGGCCTGGCCGGAGGCTACTGCTTTCGAGGCGGGTATGGCATAATCCGGATAGTCACAACTTTTGGATTCATTGGCGCCGAAGTCGAGAATTTCATGGCCGCCGCGCTGCAAAAGGCTCTTAATCAGTTCTTTCGCCTCATATCCCCGGTGATCACAAGCTATGGCTATCTTCATTAAAATCACATACCCTTTCTTTATCGAATATACCAGTTTTTCTGCTTTAAGTCTAAAAATCGCAACACAAACACTAATGAAATAATTTTTCCACCCTTTCATCCACATATTTTTTGATAATCTGCACGCATTTTCTATATCCATCCACCTGCATTCCAATCGGATCGCTCACCGACTGGTCCCCGCCCAGCAGCGCCGTCCGGCTTTCCGCCATCGGATTCAGCGAAAGCACAGCCTGGTAATGGGGCCGGTCCATAACAAAGATATAATCCGCCTGATTCACCAGGTCAAGCGTCAAAATTTTCGAGTGATGGCCGGTTATATCCACACCTAATTCCCGGCAGGCCTGTACCGCTTCCGGCGTCGCCGGCGAACCAGAAAAAGCCATAACACCCGCCGAAACAATTTTATACATCTTTCCATCGAGTTGGTCAACCAAACAGGACAGCTTTTCCGCCAGTTTCCTGCGGCATAGCCCTTCGGCCATCGGGCTGCGGCAGGTATTGCCCGTACAGACAAACAAGATAGTGACGGAACGCATACGCCGAAGCATTTCTTCGTCAAGTACGCCTCTTCTAAGCACTTGCATCGAATCTCCCTCCAGTTTCACAATAGTCGAGGCCTGCGCATATCTGGTAGTACCACAATTCAAAACCAGGTCAATTTTACCATCCAACTGCTCCAGAACATCTTCCGCGTTGACGGGAGGATCCTGGCCAGCACGGTTGGCACTGGGTGCCACAACGGGGGAAGGAAACGTGGTAAGCATCATTTGCGAAACCTGGTCATCCGGTAACCGTATGCCAATACTATTGTTATGAAATAACGCTTTTCGCCGCTGCTCAGAGAAGGTTCCTTTAATCCGTTCCATCTGGCTGACGCCGAGCATAAAAACGGCGGTTAGGGGTCCCGGCCAGACTTTACGCAGGAACTGCCGGTTTACTAATGACAGATCCGGAACATACATATCCAGAACCGCCCGATTGCCAATATGCAGAGTAAAGGGCTTTTCATCCGGACGTTCTTTGATTTCCCGCAGCAATTCAATCGCCTGAGGCAAATCCGCATTGGCAGCCAGTCCATACACCGTTTCGGTCGGGAAAGCCACCAGCCCCCCCTTTCCCAGTACGCTATGCGCCCGGGCTACTGCCGCCTGTGCCTCTGTGAGATCTTTTATATTGATAACTTCTGTTTTCATAACAGCCTATAGATGAAAAACGGTTCATCGTATAAATTGTAAGATTATATAAATCAATTATTTGTGCTTGTCAAGATTTTACCCAACTATTGACGTTAGCAAATTGTCCTCTTAAGATAGCAGGATTATGAATAAAAAAATACATGCGGTTATTTTCGATCTGGACGGCACTTTGACGGAGCCGGTGCTGGATTTTGACCTGATCCGGTCGGAGATCGGGCAAATCAGCGGGCCTATTTTGGAGGCAATGGACAAAATGGCAGCATCCCAACGCCAGCGGGCAGAAGAGATACTGCGAAAACATGAGCGGCTGGCGGTAGAGCAATCGCGGCTGAATCCGGGTGTACATGAGGTGATGGACTGGCTACGGCAGCATGACAAGCGGATCGGGCTTTTTACCCGAAACCAGCGGGAGAGTGTGGAAACCTTCTGCCGGATGCATCATCTGGTGTTCGACGGGATTGTCACCCGGGAAGACGGGCCGTACAAACCCGATCCGTTCCCTGTAGCCTGTGCCTGTCAGCAGATGAGAGTTCGGGCGGAGGCGGCGGTCGTAGTTGGAGATTATGTGTTTGACCTGATGAGTGGGCGACGGGCCGGGGCACGAACGGTGCTGCTAGGGACCCATAAAAGTTATCAGAAATTTACGGATCATGCGGATTTTGTGATTTTGAACCTGGCTGAACTGCCGGGGGTAATTGAAAACCTGGAAAACAGCCAGTTTTGCCAGAGCCGTGTCCGAATAGCCGATAAGGGATCATAGAGATACCTTGCCGAATATGTATGGAATAACCTGATTTATGTTATTATTAGCGATAGCCAATTTAACCCATCGGAAAGTTCGAAGTGCTCTAAGCATCCTGGCGGTGGCGATTGCCATAACGCTGCTGCTGGTGCTGGTGGGGCTGTCCAATGGAACGCTCAACGAAGTGTCCGGGCGGATGCAAAGCGTAGAGGCGGAGATCGTGGTGCGGGACAAGCATTTTGACCTGGGGAGCATGAGCGGGGGCAAGCTGTGGGAAAAGGAAATCGGGCGGATCGAAGCTATTGAAATCGGCTCCCAGCCGGCGGTGCAGAAGGTGATCCCGGTCTTTCTGGGGCGGATGAAGCTGGCGGGGTTGTCGCAGAATGTCTTTGGTATCAGCCCGCAGGACTTTCCCGTTTTCGCCGGCCAGCGCAAAATTCTGAGCGGCCAACTATTCGAGGATGACGAAAAGCCGCTTTCCCTAGGGGCCAATCAAACCGAGGAGTCACCGTCGTTCTATCTACCCCTATTGATCGATCAGCGGCTTTCGCGGGCTGGAAATATTGAGGTGGGAGATACGTTCAGCTATGGGGATGTTCCCGCGCGGGTAACAGGAGTGGTGGAGACGGGTGTGGCTGGGCGGGTGTTCGCACCCATCAACCGTTTGCGGACGGTCAACGGGGTGGCGGTACCGACCTCGCATATGTTTTTCGTGAAGGCCCGGTCCTCTTTGAACACCGAACAACTGCAAGGGCTGTGTGAGGAAATCGAGCAGACCACCAAGCGCAGCGCCAGCCTGGTGGCTAATTACGCCCAGGTTCTGGCGGACAATTATCGCAATCTTACTATCTTCATCAGTCTGGTCAGTGTTATCGCACTGGTGATCTGCTTTTTGTTTATATTTGTCACTATGTACACTATTGTGCTGGAACGGGGCCGGGAGATTGCGATTCTGCAAAGCCTGGGGGCCAACCGCTCGGCGATTCTGCGGCAGACCATCCAGGAATCCCTGCTGATTTGTTCGCTGGGGACCGCGGCGGGCATCCTGCTGGCGCTGGGGGTTCGCTGGCTCATTCAAACGGTCTCACCGCTAATGACGATCGAATTCAAGCTGGAATGGCTGATGATCGCTGTCGGGGTGGGAATCGGAGGAGGGGTGATTAGCGCCCTGTACCCCGGCTACCTGGCCCTGCGGCATGACCCGGTGGAGGTTCTTAGTTTTGAGTGAGAAAACTGACATTATAATACGTACTGAAAAACTATCGAAAACCTTTACGAACGGGCGGCTGGAAACGCCGGTCTTGTTCGATATAGACCTGGAAATCCGGCGCGGAGAGTTTGTGGCGATTATGGGTCCCAGCGGCTGCGGCAAGAGCACGCTGATCAACATCATTGCCGGGCTGGAAAAGCCCTCGGCGGGGCAAAATCGGTTTTATTTTTCAGCGGTTTAATCTGCTGCCGAATTTGACTGCCCGGCAAAATATCGCAATTGCGGAGCGGATTCGCGGCAACCGGCTGGACGGACAAATCATGGAGTCGCTGGCGGCGGTAGATATGGCGGAGAAGGCCCATCAGAAACCCGGCACGCTATCCATCGGCCAGCAGCAGCGGGTGGCGATTGCCCGGGCGATTGCCCATCGACCGGCGGTGATTATGGCCGATGAGCCGACGGGGAATCTCGACTCCGCCAATGCGGACAAGATTCTCGAGCTTTTCCGCCGGATCAATCAGCAGCAGGGCATCAGCCTGATTATGATTACCCATTCGCTGACGGCGGCGCAGAAGGCGGATCGGATTATCTGCATGGCGGATGGCAGGATTGAATATGTTTAACTACCTGAAGAATATTTTACTCCATAAGGGCCATACCGCCCATGACCGGATCAATCTGCGGTACTGGTTTTTGGGATTTGTCTTGTTTCTGGCGGTGCTGACGGGTATCGCCCGGATGGGGCTGGCCGATACCGCACGCGGTGCAGAAGAGGTATCCGGTTATCTGTGGCCGTGGGCGCTGTATCTGTTTTATATGTCTCTGTGCTGCACTTTTTTTCCCGCGCCGACCACCTGGCTGGTTTTGCTGATGGCTTCCCCCATCATCCATGTTTTCCCCCAATCCTTTCAGGCCGGTCCCTTGCATGCCCTGGAAACCGTTATTATCGTGGCTTCCATTGGTGCTCTGGGCACGACACTGGCCAACTTAAATGAATATCATATTTTCACGTTTCTGCTGCGTTTCGGGAAGACAAAGAAATTCCAGAACACCCGCTTTTACCAGAAAGCCTGCCGCTGGTTCAGCCTCAGTCCCTTTACCCTGATGACCCTGATGAGTTTTCTGCCGATTCCGGTGGATGTGGTCCGCTGGCTGGCCATTTCCAACCGGTATCGCCGGGATCATTACGCCTATGCCTCGTTTGTGGGCCGGTTTTTGCGTTACAGTTTTATCGCCGCCGCCGCCAAATCGGCGGGGTAGGAATTATCACTGTACAAGGGGTGTTGATTGGTTTAGTATTACTGCGGTATGTTCCCAAACTGCTGGCCGCCAGTCGGGCAGAAGCGGGCGGAGAACCAATTGCTGTCCTGGAAACTATCAAAAAATAGAGGAATTACGCTATGAAGAATATGCTTTGGTTATTACTTTCGACGATGATTATCTGTTTATCCTGCCCGGCGTTTGGTCAGAGTGAACCTAACGCTGCCCCCCCTACCACACCAGCCCCGGCCCATCCCATCAGCCCGGAATTGAATACCCTGCTGGACAAGATCGAAAAACGCTCGGGCGAGCTGAAAAGTTTCGAGGCGGATATGCTGTTCAAGCAGGAGCAGTTACTGGTTGACTCGGTAAAAATTCGCAACGGCAAGCTGTATTATCAGGCCAATCCGGAGGCGGTGTTATTCCGGATCCATTTTGCGGATCTGCTGGAGTTGGACCTGGAAGAGGAAGAAAAGCCGGAGCCCACCAAATTCAATGAGGATTTTGCCTTTGACGGCCGGTGGCTGACCCGGCGAAACGAACTATTTAAGAGCATTCAAAAATATGAGATTTCCAAGGAGCCGGCGAATAAGGAGACGTTCCGACTGGGCAAAGGCCCCTTCCCCCTTCCATTCGCTCTGACCAAAGCGGACATCCTCAAGGAATTTGAAGTTCAGTTGGTACCGGTTGATCCGAATGATCCGGCCAAGACCAGCCATCTAAACCTCAAACCGAAGAAAGACAGCTCGCTGGCGGAGAAATACCTGGAGCTGGATTTCTGGGTCTCGGCGGAAGATATGGAACCCCGCCAGATTCGCTATGCCAGCCCGGACGATGAAATTACCACCGTTACCTGGTCCAAGAGCAAGACCGACAAGCCAATCAGCAAAAAAACCTTCGAGCTGGAGGCCCCTGACAAGGACTGGGACGTGGAGGTCAATCCGCTGGAAGATCCGAAACTAGATTAATACTCTCGAACAAATAAGTATAATTGCTTGAACAGACTGGTTTTTCAGCCTGTATCTCACGCTGGTTTTGATACGGTCAGATTCATCCAGTCTACACCCATTTTTTTCAGGGCATAGCCGACTTCCTTCAGATAATTCCCATAACAGGCCATCCAGTGAAATCCGCGGCTCTGTTCCACCAGTGTATCACAATCGCCGTGAATCTGAACATCAATTTGAGAACGGCAGATATCCAGGAAAGGATTATCGACAATTTCGCCCTCAAAACCAAGCCATCGCTGGCAGGCAAAGTCGGGATCCAGTACGGTTATCGTCTGCCCTTTCTTCATCTCCACCTTGGGAGCGGCGCCATAATCCGATTCGAAGTGGGTCAGGATGCGGGCCGGTTCATACTCCTTGCCATTCATTTTACGCGGCGCGGTACAGTGGGCCAGTGTGACGATATTATCATGCGGATAGGTAGGATCGTTCAGGAACACCGGCCGGCCGCTGATATAATGCAGCAGAATACCCGAAGGAATCACCACAAAATCAGATTCGCAATACGCATTATACCCGGAATCATTCAACAAGGTTAACGGTAAACAGGCGGTCGTTTCCGAGGCCGGCATAATTGTGGACATGCATTCATTGATGGTAAAGGCATCGGTTCCAGCCTGATCTAGCAATTGTTTAAACACCTCGTTGAGCACAAAAGCATTGCTGATGAATTCCTCCCGCGTTTCCAGCGTAATTCCGTTCTGCTTCAGGTAGTTCTTCGCATCCTGACGACACCGTTTCACCAGTTCGTCATTCGCGCGGGCTTTTTGGATGAGTTCACGCAGGGAAGGATAATCCACGGTTTCCATTGCCATCTTCCATAGATTACCGCTGACCTCCGGCCCCTTATGTCCCATCGGACCCCATCCGGAAGGACCGCCAACCGCCACAATCTTTTTACCGATGGTATTCCGCAACCCATACAAGGCCCGCAACCGCCATAA
>JAKJEP010000170.1:0-7024 GCA_022705365.1 Planctomycetota bacterium
CCGCCTGCCGTTGCATACGCCCCAGCGTTTCCAATAGCCCCGTCGGATCGGCCTCGCAGCAGAAGACCTGTTTCTTCAGGATTTCTTTGCCGCGATGCAGCTTCATGCGAACCTGATCGAGAGAATTGTCAATAGCCCGGGCAATTTCGCTGTATTTCATCCGCTCATAATACCGCAGCAGCAGCACCCCGCGCTGCTCCGCCGGCAGGAACGCCAGCGCCAGCCGCAGCCTCTCCGTCAAATCCCTGGTATAAAGCCGCTCCAGCCCATCCTTCGGGTTTTGCCGCCCGCCCCATCTATTTTCCAGCGTCTCCATATCCGCCATACAGCGGGTTTTCTCGACAAACCGTTTCCGGAAATAATTGTTGATATGATTCCGCGTAATCCGATAGACCCATGGCCAGAACCTTTCCGGCCGGCTGCAACTGTACAAAGACCTGAGTACCTGTAAATTCACCTCTTGCACTAAATCATCGACGGCATTATTCTCGAAGGAAAAGTGCCGGCCAACAAACTGCCGCACCTTCCGCTCCATCTCCGCCGCCAGCCGATCCAGACTCTCCCGCTCCCCATCTTGTGCCCGCCGCACCAACTCACCTACCGCCTCATCCGATCGCATCGCTTATTCCCTCATAGTTTCAGGAAGCACATCCGCAATCAAATACCCCTTCATTGTACTCCCAATTCCCTACCTTTACAACCCCATACTTTGCCTCCCTCCGCCTTCCCCCTCCTGCCAATCCCACCCTTTCTCCGCTCCCTCAGCCAAAATACTAAACCTGCCTCCGCCGTTCCGTCTTTTCTTATCCTTCATCTGGTCGGGTTGAAGGTATTTTTTTCTTCTCTTCCAATTTTTGATTTTTGCTCTGTCAATTTCTTGTTTTGGAATTCGTATTTCTGAAATTTGATATTATTTAGAATTTAGATATTAGAATTTAGAGCTTAACCATTCACCCTATCTTCCCAATTTCAATCTGGGCAACCTGGATAATCTTGTCCCTCGTAACTTTTTGTTCTTTTCCAGATGCCACGTGTAAAAATCGTTCACTTTTACTGCATTTTTACTCAGGTTTTATGATGTTTTGCTCAACAGTTACATCATTTTACTCATCTTTTGTTATACTTTATTCAACATTTACCAACTCAACCCAATTACCCCATCTTGCCAGTTTCCCGCTTATCCAGGGCCGAAAAATACCGACTTCTAGCTCTTTCCCCCATCCCGATCCAAGCGCCTGGATAAGTGTAAAGAGCTTATATATAACAATTTACCTTTTCAATGGCTTTGCTATTCCGAGGCATGATCTTTTTTTACATCCGCAAATCCCAGCCCCGAGATCCGGATCACCAGATTTTTGGTCCACACCCGGATATTATTCAAATCCCGGATCATCAGAGCCCGCCTGCCCACCTCTTCCAGCCCCAGCTCCCCCTCCTTTCCCTTGCGGATATCCGCTTCCAGGTCCCAGATGTAACCATTTATAATCTTAAGCAGTTGCAGCAAATCCTCCCACTCGATTTGCAGACTATTTGTACCCTCTTTAGCCTCTGCCAGGGCCGTTTCCAGTTCCTTCAGCTACGCCTCCATGATTTGGGCATCGATTCGTTCCGATTTGAGTTTTACTATCGCCAGCCGGTCCAGCAAATCTCCCTGGTTGATTTCCATAACGCACTTCCTTTTTAAACGCTTACCTCTTGATATTACTATACTTATAAATGTAGCAAAACAGCTCCTTTTGCATAGTCTGCCATTCTCTGCCTGCTAAAATTCTAATGGTGGCGGGGGCGGCCCGCCCTGAAGTGCCTGAATCTGCACCTCAATACTATGATTCCAAATCCGCTGCGGCTCCCAGACACGGGCACGGTGCTTGAGGATCTCCACATCAGGCGGATTTTCCATAACTTCTTTAATCGCAACAGCTACTGCCTGAGGATCCCAGGGATCTACACAGCCGCATCCAAGTTTTTCCAAGTCCGGATCATTATAATACTTTGAATTACGAGAAGTAATCACTGGAAGCCCCGCCAGGATGCCGGTTAAAATCGACGAGTTCCGCAAATCCGCCCCGCGCTGCAACAAGCTAACGAAAACATCCGCCGCCGCCAGCCCATCCGCCACCTGCTCTTCGGAGGCATAACCGGTCCAGGTCATGTACGGCTGTAAACCCAGTTTTCCGGCCAGTTTCTGACATTTTTCAAAGTATTTCGGGGCATACTCATGCGGCCCCCCGATGATCAGACCATGTACCGGGCGGCCGTCCCGACGCAATTGGGCCAGAGCACGAATCAATATATCAATATTTCTACCCGGTAGAATAAAACCAAAAAATGCCACAATGAAATCCCCCTGTGGCAGATTCAGGCTGGTTCGAGCCTTTTTCCTGATGTCTGCCCCCGGCTGGTGCAAATGAAAATGCGTACTCAAGGGAGCACGATAAATCTTCTGAGAATCAATATTTAGATGCTGTGCGGCCAGGGCGTCGCGGCTGTTGCTGATAATAACAGCATCCGCAGCCTGCAACAGAGGCCGATACCGCCAGCGAAAGCAGGGGTGGGAAATAGCTAAATCATGCTGCATCACTACGATACGAGTCTGAGGCGCAGAACGCTTGAGCCGGGGTACCAGCCATGACATCAGAAACGATCCCCAGCGGCTGTATTGGATGGTGGGATTTTGGATATAGATGATATCGGGATGTAAATCCTGTATTTTTCGGCAGATAGAGCCGGTTTGCAGAAGCCCCCATTTTTTTATTATGGGGTAAATCTGGAATGGTTTGGTCTTTTCTGGATTTATCTTAGGATCATCCGAAGTAAGAATATGGATGTCGAAGAGGTTCCGTCGGCTAAGCCGGGTGATCACTTCATAAATCCAGTTGGAAGTGCCGCATACCATGTCCGGAAATGTGCCGGAAAGGATTAAAAGTTTTGGTTTGCCCGTCAATATTTATACCCTTACATCTTCGTAAACCTTTATTTTGCATAATTTTACTCTTTTTTGCGGTCTGGATCATCAATGGGGGAGATTTAGATTCATTTTATTCATCTATTTCTTGTTTTTCATGGTAAAAACCATTATCGGCTAGCCAGCTTATTTTTCATAAGTGTTTTTATATAACCAGTTTATATTATTACAGCGGATGAGCCGCAGCCGACTGTGAATCTGGGATTCTGGAAAAGCAGATTTCCATGATTTTCGCTAACGTATTGGAAATACTGTTTTTTATGAATACTACAGGGCGAACCCCAGAAGTACCGATAATATTATGGAATATGGATTTGCAACACAGGTATTCCTATGGAATGATAAAATTGTAACCATATAAAAAACAAATAGTTAAATTAAATTTTCCATGACTTCTGAATCGAAAAACACAGGAATAGAACCATCCCAGCCGGAGGGACTGGCGGAAGCCATACAGGAGAAAGCCGGGCGTGAGGCTAGTTCCGCAACATTGCCGCAAGGTGCTATGGAAAAAGAAGATACGAAAAAAGTAAATCAGATTTTGGCCATGAAGCTGCCGGTAATCGTGAAGATCGCTGAGAAGCGAATGACCATTTCGGAGATTTTGAAGCTGGCGCATGGCAGCTTAATTCAATTTGAGAAAGGGGCTTATCAGCATTTTGACCTGATGGTCAACAACAGCACCATCGGATTGGGGCAGCCGGTGAAGATTGGGGAGCAGTTTGGAGTGAAAATCACGCATATTGGGGATATCACCGATACCATCCGGAGCATGGGCGAAGCCGTCGAACCATAAATCATTTCTGGCATTTAGTTTAGCGGCTGTGAGCCAATCTTTGAGCAGGCGGGGATAAGCGGGAAAATGGCAAGATGGGGTAATCGCGTCAAGTTGGCAAATGTTGAACAAAGGCAGGCGAGCCTGCACCACTTTCGCCGCGGTGCTGGCCGCACAGCAGATCGCCACGGGCGCAAATGGAAATATGGCGCTCCCGCTGGTCGCTTCGGGTTTCTGTAAGTGCTTATTTTTGTTTTGGGGAAATTGCCATAAGTCCTTATTTTACGTAAAAAGTGATAGTCCGATAATAAAGTAGTGATTATAACGGTTTTAACGGTTGGGTAAGATTTTTGGTAAGATGGGTAAGAATTTTGGTAATTTGTAACGGTTAGGTTGAGTTGGTAAATGTTGAACAAAGTATAACAAAACATGAATAAAATCATATAAAAGTGTGTTAATATAGTATAAAAACATAGCAAAAGTGTGATAAAAGTGAATGGTTTTGGCACGCGGCAATTAAAACATAAATCCTAAATTCTAATTTCGAAATTCTAGACAATGTCAAATTTTCAGAATTTTAATTTCAAAAAATGACAGAGCAAAAATCAAAAATTAGAAGAGTGGGAAGATTGCCCAGATTAACAGCATAAAAAAGTCGGACAAATCGGACAAACCCGACAAATCGGACGGGAAGAAAGACCGCCTCAAGGTTGGAGGGGTGGGACGGTTGATCGGGGGAGTATTTTCAGCTCGGACGCATGGAATGCCGGTTTCCCCCCGTAAAAGCAAAAGAGGCTGGGTTTGAATAGATGGTGAAAAGGCTGGTTTACAGGATGGGAGAATATTGCTTTCAACACGACCAGATGAAGATGAGGAAAGAGCAGGCCAGAGGCCAGCGGTACGGACGGCTGGCGGGAAGGGGGATCAGACGTGCAGGATGCCGGCGAGATGCCGGCGGAACGTGGTGAAAGGCCCTGGACGGTAAATTGGGGGGTGAAATTTATTTGATTTAAAGTTAGTTGATGAAAATAGTTACGTGAAATTATTAAAAAATGTATGTATAATTATAAACAAAATAAATATTTTATTTGACTATTATAAAATATGGGGTATAATTTGAATTGACAGGGTTAAAGGGATGGAATATCTTGGCGGAGTGAGGTCATTAAAGCGGAATCAATAGACGGTACCACGATCGTAACAGATATTTGCGTGTCAGGATAAAAAGACGAGGCTGGATAAGGCAGGAATAAATGAATAAGAAAATCTATCTTATTGTTGTAGAGAGATTTGTTGCAGGCGGTATGGGTATAAAGAGGTAATAAGGGAAAGTGGAAATGAGAGTCAGGGGAAAGCTGAAGAAGATAGGCTGTGGGGCGAGGGAAATGATACCCATCGTGCTGGTGCTAGCGGTGGTGATTGTGGATCTGACCTTTATCAAAGGGATTCATTATACAGCGGGATTGAAGGGGAATGCTTTTTATGCGTTGTGGGGAATCATTCTGCTGCCGGTTTTGGTGGGTCTGCTGCTGGTGGCGGCGGTGATGGTCATTATCAATCTGATCCGGACGTTTATTCATTCCCACAAGAAGAAAAAAATGGAATGGGGAAGTCTGGTGTTTTCGATCTTGCCGATTTTGTCTGGCCCACTTTTGGATTTCAGCGATGCATGGTCACTTGGGGCGGAAGATTTTCTGCGGGGATATGAAAAATGGGTACAGAAAGAAGTGGATATAGCGGCCATTCAGGGGTGGCTGGTTGGCCTTGATCCTGTTTATTCGGAACAAGGTTACTTTGAAGCAGAAGACTTTCCGGAAGAACTCCCCGTTTTTATTACGAGGCTGAAGCCCCATCATATGAATTTCAGTAAGTTTGAAAAGGATCAAAGATGCGTCGAATTTGAGTGGGGGTGTGCCTTGGGCCATGCGGGGATACGAATTGGACTTCCTGGAATGGAGACGCCGAAAGGGGAGGAATATATCACGTTACCTGAAGACAATCGGGAATACCGGCGGCCGATTCAGTCCGGGGTATATATATTTGAAAAATGTGGATTTTAGATAAGACAGTGGAGGGTAGACTTGCCTGGGGCCGAGAGGGATGGGACTGT
The DNA here is from genome assembly GCA_022705365.1 of Planctomycetota bacterium. Classification (GTDB taxonomy): domain Bacteria; phylum Planctomycetota; class Phycisphaerae; order Sedimentisphaerales; family SM23-30; genus JAKJEP01. The sequence goes on from JAKJEP010000170.1 coordinate 5,851, forward strand.
TGACCCCGCCCGCCCTGCCGGGCCAGTTGAACCATGGTAAAAAATTCCGGATGCTCTGCCATGCCCATTTTTCCTGGATATCTTTATCCTTCCCGAACCCGCCAGGTTGGGGGAACCAGTTCCGGGACCAGCCAGGGGCTTTTGCACTGGTGGCAGAGTTCCAGGTCCGGCCGGCGCATCTGCCCGCAATTCCGGCAGCTTACCAGCACCATCTCCGGCCGCGTCAGCCGGTACGTGATATAGGCTGGGATGCCGAAAAAGATCACCATAATAATCCAGAAAGTCTGCATATTCCGCGACAGCCCCACCTGCCGGGCGTTCTTCGACACCCGCCAGGCCAGCACCAGGCTGTATAAAAATACCGGCAAGGAAAGGCCGATGAGCTGCAGTCCGGCCGTTAATTCATTGTCATCCCGCAGGACCGTCTGGGCGGTATAGGTATCCGACAAGAAGAATAACGCCTGGCGGGACGAAATCGCCTCAAATTTACCCGCCGTATAACAACTAATCATATTCAACGCCAGCGGGTTCAAGGCCTCCACCAGAAATTTTGTTACCTTGTATAAGGAATCCATCGGATATTGTTTTAGAGTATTGGCAATATCCATGGTGGTGTAGTTGACCAGTTGCGAATTCCGGATTTTATTTTTGCTGTCATTATCTTGAAGTTTAGCCCCCTGGTTATCAAATGAAGCGATGGCAGCCTTTTGCATATTCCGGTCCAGACAGGCAACCGCCAGTCCCTGGTATTCTCCCCTGGCAACCACAAATTTCACGTCATAGGCCAGTACGTCGCGGGGTTTTATCATTTGGGTAAGTTGATTGAATCCTCTCGTGACCAGATGTCCTAATGATCCCGTTATTTCCAGAGTGTCCGCATCCAGCCTTTCGATTATTCCCTCTTCGTTCAAAACCGGAATAAAATCATCCGCATACCAGTTCTGCCACGGTATTGCCATCTCGATGGGAACGAGGCCGGTTACTCTTTTCCGATGGGCATCCGTCTGTTCCGCACTATTCTCCTGCACTTTATAGGGCGGATTCCAATCCAGCGAAATAATCCCCGGTGCTTTTTGCAGGCAGGACAGTTGAAGATAGGCAGTCTTGTCCGGAAGCTTAGGCCCTTTGGTAACTTTCTGCTCCAGTACCTCGATCCGATAAAAATACGGCTGGG
>JAKJEP010000170.1:7034-7326 GCA_022705365.1 Planctomycetota bacterium
ATGGCTTTTCCCCGGCTCCGTTTGGGCCAAAATAGATATTTACTGGTTTGGCCTGTTCCGGCTGGGCTTCCTTATTCGTTTGGTCCGATTTCTCGGGAAATTTCTTAAAAACAAATAATCCCTGGCCGGCATCAAACCAAATCCGGCCAATCATCTTTTTATATTTTTTCTCTTGGCCATCGATTATCTTTGTCCCAGTCGGAGTTTTCTCCAGGAGGGTATGGTCATGCTGTTGTGTTAGACTTTCCGCGAGGTTATTGCTCAGGGCAAAACTCATACCCAGGGAATTCCT
>JAKJEP010000171.1:0-6882 GCA_022705365.1 Planctomycetota bacterium
CGATGGTGACAAAGAGAATCCCCAGGATCTGCGCATGAAAACCGCCCTTCTGCTGGAACAGAATCACACCCAGTGAGCCGCTGACGGCACAGAACAATCCGATCCAAAATATTTTGTTTTGGAAGAGCCGCCGTTCTTCCCGGTGGAAGAGAACCCCCAGCAAGACCGCCCAGATGATATACTGCTTTTGCAGCAAACTCATCATGCCCGGCTCAGCAAAATAAACCGACCAGGGATAAAAAATCTGGCCGCCGAGGTTGGGCAGGGCGGAGATCAGGCCCAGCAGCCAGAGGCGGCCGCTGAAAAGCGGAAGAAACCCCTTTTTTCGAAACCGCAGCCAGACGGTAAGCCACAGCCAGACCAGCAGCCAGGCGAAGCGCCAGAAGTTCTGATCCCAGATGGTAATCCCTTCGCGGAAAAACTGATGGATAAAGAGCGGGGCGGTACTCCAGCTTAGAATGATCCCCAGCAGGACGGCGGATCCTTTTATGTCCGGTCGGTTGGGCAAAGCGGCTCCTGTGTTTATTATCCAGTCAAAATCCGAATCTTCCTGATTCCGGAATCATTCGTCAAGTGCAAAAATCGTCTCTGATCCGGGAGACTATCCGGCGGCTGCAGGAGGCGAAAAAATCAGAAAAAAAGGTAGGCGCAACCGGAGGGCGTTGTAAAATGATGATAGGATCAGCCGGCGGCGGAGCCAGGCAAGACCAGCGGAAAAATCCCAAAGCAGAGGGAAACCGGATACCTTGATCAAGAACAAACAAAAAATCGAACAGATTGCCGGCCTGGCCCTGATTATCGCGATCGTGGTTAGCTGCGGGTACGTGCTGCGGCCGTTTGTGCTGCCGATTCTCTGGGCGGCTATCCTGTGCTTTGCCACGTGGCCCATCTATGAATTGCTGCTGAAATGGCTCCGCGGGCGAAAAACTCTTGCCTCCGGGCTGATGGTCATTATCCTTTTGCTGGTGCTTTTTATTCCGTTTTTTCTGATTGGCCTGCAAATTTCCGACAGCATTTATTTTGCCGTTGAATGGCTGAAAGCGCATGGCGATGCCAGCTTGCCCGCACCCCCGGAATGGGTGAAACGAATACCGGCCATCGGAACATCGCTCGACGAATACTGGACCCGGCTGGTGGCCAACAGCGGCACGACCATGAGCTGGCTGAAACCGCATCTTCAGGGGGCCGGCGTCTGGTTATTGCAGCATAGTCTGGGGGTGGCCAGCGGGATTTTCGAGCTGGCGATCAGCGTTCTGATTGCGTTTTTTCTATACCGCGACGGGGTGGCGGTGGTGGAGCGTTTGCGGGAGGGTTTTCAACAGATCAGCGGGGACTATGCCCAGCACCTGATGGATGTGGTTAAAGCCACGGTGCGAAGCGTGGTGTATGGGATCATCGGCACGGCCCTGGCGCAAGCAACGGTAGCCGGCATCGGTTTTGCCATAGCCGGGGTTCCGTCCCCCATCCTGCTGGCGATGCTGACTTTTTTCCTGAGTTTTCTGCCCGCCGGTCCGGTACTGGTCTGGCTGGGCGCGGCGGCCTGGCTTTTTGCCGGCGGGCAAACCGGCTGGGGGATCTTCATGATTGCCTATGGCACTCTGGTAATCAGCACTATCGATAATTTTATTAAGCCCTACCTTATCAGCCGCGGATCCAAATTATCCTTTATTGTAACCTTTATCGGGGTGGTCGGCGGTATTGTGACCTTTGGTTTTATCGGCGTCTTTTTAGGCCCGACGCTGCTGGCGGTGGGGTACAGCCTGATCAGCGAGATACTCATTCAGCCCCGGAGCCGCCCTTCCCCGAAACCGGCGGCTGGGCCGGAAACGATTGTCTCTCCGAAGGAGTAAGTTATGCCTTCATGGTATTATTTGTTCCAGGAACAAACCCAAGGCCCGGTGGAAGAAAAGGTTCTCGTTGATTTTTTGATGCGGAAGGCGTTTTCTCCCGATACGCCGGTCTGGACCGAGGGAATGCCGGATTGGGTCCCGGCCCATCAGATCGAGGAACTCAGGAATGCGGCAGCCGCCCAGCCGGGAGCGGCTGCAACAGCTCCCACGGCAGCCGGGACCGGTCTGCCGCCGCAGCCTCATGCCAAAGCCGACTTTCGAGAGGCGGCCGTTCGGGAAAGCCTGCGCCTCCTGGAGGCCAACGGCGGAACAATTCCGGATCGTGGTTCCTATTGTTTACCGGTGACAGATACGAACCCTAAGGTATGGCGCCACTATGGATTTTGGGTAATATTTCGTTTTGTTATTGGTTTATTCGGTATATTTGCTAGTGGGGCAATAGCCATGATATTGAAAAAAGAAGGTAATGATATAAATTCCACTCTATTAGTAATTTCATTCTGCTTATTTAGCGGTGGGATGCTTACTCTCCTTAGCATTTTGTTACTTCAAAATCGATTTGTTCGAAAGCAAATTGGACCTCGATATGATCATTTGTCACCGTTAGCTGGAGAATCAAAGCTGTTGTGTATTAGGGTTGAAGAGGCGGAGACTTTTAAGCAGATTAAACTCATCCCGGAAGATCTGGGATTTCTGGGGTTAGATCCCTCAAATCACATGCTCTTAATCGAAGGTGTCCGTTTTCGATATAGGATTTCAGCAGAGGATGTGTCGGACATAAGTGTGATTTCCGGTGCAACCGCGACTGCTACAAAGATTTCCTTCACCATAGGAAAGACAGAATTACAAATCGCCTTACAATGGGAAAATCTTTTCCACGAATTTAAAAAACAAACGATGGGAGTAAAATTAGATCCTCTTATATTGAAAATCCAAAAATTATTGAACCGGGAGCCGCAATGAAAAAGTGTAGCATAATTCTGGCAATGTTCTGTTTTCTAACTTCTGTGACCTGGGCGGAACCGCCAACCTGGGAATTTCAAACTGCAGCCGACCTTTCTGCCTGGGTGCCGAATGGCCATTTGGCCAGCGTGGAAGTGAAAGATGGAATTGTTCATGCGGAAGCTGTCGGCTGGGACCCGTTTTTTCAGAATCGGGAAGTAACCATCACGGCTGCACCCTGGCAGTATGTTTTATTGCGGATCAAGGCGGACCGGCCGGGGCTGGGGGAGTTATTCTGGTCCGGTCAGCTCGAAGGGCAATACGGCGGCCTCTCGCAAGGTAAATCTGTCGGTTTTCAGGTCGGGGACAAGAAAGACTGGCAGGAGATCGCCGTGTTTCCGTTCTGGCACACCGAAGGAACCATCCGGCAGTTGCGGCTGGACCTGTATAACGAGGGCCGCTTTGAGATCGACCGGATTGCCGTTCTCGAATGGCACAAGGGGCAGGTAACTCCGGATAATTCCTTCTCCTGGGAATTCAATGGAGATATTTCCTCCTGGCAGGTCACACCCGACATCCGCAACCTGTTTGCCCCCCCGCTGCGGTTTGAGGCCGCGGGAAAAAAGTGGGTGACCGTGCAGATGAAATCTGATCAGCCGGGTTTGGCCGCTATTCTCTGGGCCGGCGATCAGGAGGCCGGCCTGAAAACCGAAGAATTCGAAATCCGCGGCGATGACCGCCTGCATGCCTACAACCTGAACCTCTCCGGCAATCCCAGTTGGAAAGGCTCCATTCTGGCGCTGGGTTTTCGGCCCCCCGACCGGGGTACGATCTCCCTCCAGTCGATTTCCGTGGGATCGGAACCCTCCGGCCCGGCGGAGCTGGAGGTAACGTATTTCGGCTTTGAAAACGGTGTGAACCGCGCCGGTCAAACCTGTAATGTTATGGCCCGCCTGACCAATCAGGGCGGCCAGCCTGCCGCACTGCCGGAAATGAAATTACAGGTGCCCTCCGGTATTGAGATTATTAACGCCCCCGATAAAAATGAGAAAAACCTGGCCTGCGGCGACTACACTGATTTGATCTGGCAGGTGAAGGCCGCCCAACCGGGCCGCTTCCCGATTACCCTGCAATGTACCGGCCCGGCTGCCCCTGGACCGGCCGAGGTAACGCTGGCCTTTGAAAAATCTCTCCACTTGCCCGCCGCCGATTATGTCCCCCCGCCCCGGCCGATCCATACCAGCCTGGATGTCTGCGCGTATTATTTTCCCGGCTGGGAGATGCCGCAAAAATGGGACTGTATCCGCCGCGTTGCCCCCATCCGCAAACCGCTGCTGGGCTATTATGACGAGTCGAATCCGGAGTGTGTCGATTGGCAGATCAAATGGGCGGCGGAGAACGGCATTTCCTGCTTCCTGGTGGATTGGTACTGGACCGCCGGCCAGCAGGCCCTCACCCACTGGTTTGACGCCTACCGCCAGGCCCGCTACCGCGATTATCTGAAGGTCGCCATCATGTGGGCCAATCACAATCCGCCCGATACCCACTCGGTGCAGGACTGGCTCAACGTCACTCGCCATTGGATCGACAACTACTTTAACCTGAAAACTTATTACACCATTGACGGCAAACCGGCCGTGTTCATCTGGAATCCCCAGGGCATCACGCACGACTTGGGCGGTTCGCCGGCGGTCAAGGAAACCTTCGAAAAATCCCAGCAGATGGCCCGCGACGCCGGCCTGCCGGGCATCACCTTCATCGCCATGGGCTACGGCTTTACCCCGGAAATTGCCGAAAACCTGCTGGGCGAAGGCTACACCGGCACTACTACCTACCACGAATGGGGCAAACCGGTCGGGCAGGCCATGACCGAACAGCGGTCTCAATTCGATTACGTGGCGCAAAACTCACCCGCCGCCTGGCGGGAAAAAGACCGGGCCATGGGCAAACTGACGTATTATCCCGTCGTCGATACCGGCTGGGACTCCCGCCCCGCACGGTAACAAAGCCATGGCCATCGAAGGACGCAGCCCGGAATTATTCGAACATTTGCTAAGGGAAGCCGGCACCTTTTGCCGGGAGGCGCAGAAACCGCTGGTCATCCTCGCTCCCGTCAACGAATGGGGCGAAGGCAGCTATATTGAGCCGAACACCGAATTCGGCTTTGCCATGTACGAAGCCATCCGCAAGGTGTTCTGCACCAACGATCCGTCAACCTGGCCGGTGAATGTCGCCCCCGCCGATGTCGGGCTAGGCCCCTATGATTACCCCGTCCTGCCCGGCCATCCCCAATGAGGTGTTCCGCCAAATATTTGATTTACTTTTGAGCGTCAAACCGGCATAGTATGGGTTTACTGGCTGAACCGTGAGCTTGTTTTTATTGGAGAACCGGATGATTACTTATGAATTGAATTCGATTAAAGAAAAAGAACCTTTCCCCGGCTGCAAGGTGCGCTTTGTGCATTCGGAAAATATGACCTTCGCCTACTGGACCTTCACGGCCGGTGCTACCCTGCCCTCCCACAGCCATGTCCATGAACAGGTCGGCAGCATCATCCAGGGCGAAATGGACCTCACCGTCGATGGCGAAACCAAGCGCCTGGCCGCCGGCTCCGTCGTGGTCATCCCCTCCAACGCCAAGCACTCCGTGAAAACCATTACCGAGTGCTACGTCGTGGATGTGTTCTATCCGGTGCGAGAGGATTACCGCTAAATGGCTGCTGGCATAAAATACCATTATATAACAAGGTAACACTGCCCCATGCTGCAAAAAATCCTGCTGATTGCCCTGGCCGGCGCCCTTGGCACGCTGGCCCGTTTCGGCCTGGGGGGCCTGATCCAGCGGTGGACCAGCCCGACCTTCCCCTACGGCACGGTGGTCATCAACCTGCTCGGCTGCTTTCTCTTCGGCTTGATCTGGGCGCTGGCCCTGGAACGCTATGCCCTCAGCAGCCAGACCCGCTCCATCCTGCTCATCGGCTTCATGGGCGCCTTCACCACCTTTTCCACCTACATAGCCGAAACCGGCAACCTGCTGGCGGATGCCCAATGGACCGCCGCCGCCGTAAATGGTACCCTGCAAAATATCGGCGGGCTGGCCTGCTTCTTCCTGGCCCAGGCCCTGGCCCGCTGGCTGTAATTCCGGGAGATGATTATGAACCTGCCCACCGAAGCGGAACTGCTCAGAATCTTCATCGGCGAAAGCGACAAATACCAGTCGCGGCCCCTCTACGAGGTCATCGTCGAAACCGTCCGCCGGCAAGGTCTGGCCGGCGCTACCGTCCTGCGCGGCATCATGGGCTTCGGCGCCCATAGCCGCATGCACACCGCCAAGATCCTCCGCCTCTCCGAAGACCTGCCCATCCTTATCGAAATCGTGGACAACCCCCAGCGGATCGCCGAGTTCCTGCCCCTCATCAACCCCATGATCCACGAGGGTCTGATCACCCTCGAAAAAGTCCGCGTCATCGCTTACCGCCACAACCACCCCGCTGCGACCTGAACTGCTTATCGGCGGCTGCCGGATACCAGAATCCGAATCGCCTCGTTGGCCGCCGCCAGACCGAAGATGCCGGGGATTGTCGGCAGCGAGCCCAGTTTGCGGCGGGGGCGGCCTCGCTCGTAAAATTCCTCGCCCGGCTGGGACTCGGTAATTTCCCGGCCCGTAACCGCATCGAGCACCTCCACCGAATAAACGCAGGGAAAATCCGTGCTGACGCGGTTTTGCCGCAACCGCTTGCGAATCAGCCGGGCCAGCGGGCAATGCCGCGTGGCCGATAACGGCCCCACCCGGACCGCATTCACATCCTTCCGCAGCGCCGCGGCCATGCTGGAGACCAGGGGAATCTGCCGCTGCACCACCGCCTGAATCAGTTCCACCTTGGGATTCAGAGAATCGATGGCGTCCAGGAGTAAATCCGGCCGGCCTTCCAGAATTACATCCATACTCTCCAGATGGGCAAAACAGGCCAGGGCCTCCACCTGGCAATGGGGATTGATATCCTGCACCCGCTGCCGGGCGACGTTCACCTTGGCCTGCCCCAGGGTGGATTGCAGGGCATAAAGCTGGCGGTTGATATTGCTGGGCCGG
>JAKJEP010000171.1:6953-7248 GCA_022705365.1 Planctomycetota bacterium
CCACATGAGACTGACGGAGTTTTTGCAAACCGCCGGCTCCGATCATTTGTTCGATTCGGGAAAATCGTTCGTTCATCATGGGTATATAAATGCTGGCTCAAAAACAGTTTGTCAATAATGAGCCGAAAAAACGCCGGCTGTTTTCCCAGAGACGCTCCGCCAGTTCCTCCGCCGGCTCGCCCCGCATACCGGCTGCCGCCCGGACGATAAGCGGCAGATTCGCCGGTTCATTTCGCTTTTTTCCATCCGGCCCGGCGGCAAAATCGCAGGATTCCGGCGGCGGCAGCAGGTCCGG